>NZ_JBVHHE010000015.1:0-238948 GCF_055561235.1 Kitasatospora sp. NPDC022856
AGCGGCTTCTCGGTCCGCGAGGTCATCGAGTCGGTCAAGCGCGTCACCGGCCGCGAGATCCCGGTGGTCACCGCCGAGCGCCGGGCCGGCGACCCCGCCGTCCTGGTGGCCTCCGCCGAGCGCGCCCACCAGAGGCTCGGCTGGACCCCCAGCCGCACCAACCTCGACGACATCGTCGCCGACGCCTGGAACTTCACCCTGGAGCACCCCGCATGACCACCTTCCGGACGCTGTTCTCCGCCGACCCCGAGGGCACCTGGGCCGCCCCCGGCCGGGTCAACCTGATCGGCGAGCACACCGACTACAACGACGGCTTCGTCCTTCCCGTAGCCCTCCCCCACACCACCCGCGTCCAGGCCCGCCGCCGCGACGACAGCCTGCTGCGCCTGCACAGCACCCGGGGCGGCGACGAGATCACCACCCTCGACCTCGACAAGCTGGAGCCCGGGACCACCACCGGCTGGACCGCGTACCCCGCGGCCGTCGTCTGGGCCCTTCGCGACGCGGGCCACGCCGTCGCCGGTGCCGATCTGCTGATCGACAGCGACGTCCCCGAGGGCGCCGGCCTCTCCTCGTCCGCCGCCCTGCAGTGCGCCGTCGCCACCGCCTACAACGACCTGTACCACCTCGGCCTGGACGGGATGCAGCTCGCCCTGCTCGCCCAGCGCGCCGAGAACGCCTACGTCGGCGTCCCCTGCGGGATCATGGACCAGACCGCCTCCCTGTGCTGCCGCGCGGGCCACGCGCTCCTCCTGGACACCCGCGACCTCACTAGCCGCCAGGTGCCGCTCGACCTCGAAGGCGCCGGCCTGCGGCTGCTCGTGATCGACACCCGGGTCAAGCACGACCTCGCCGACGGCGCCTACGCGAAGCTGCGGGCCGGCTGCGAGCGGGCCGCCGAGCTGCTCGGCCTCGCTGCCCTGCGCGACCTCACGGCCGACGCCCTGCCCGCGGCCCTCGACCGGCTGCCGGCCGAACTGCGGCCGCTGGTCCGCCACGTGGTCACCGAGGACGACCGGGTGCGGCAGGCCACCGCCCTGCTCGACGCCGGCGACCTGGCCGGCATCGGCGCGGTCCTCACCGCCGGGCACGCCTCGCTCCGCGACGACTACGCGGTCTCCTGCCCCGAGACCGACCTCGCCGCGGACACCGCCGTGGCCGCCGGCGCCCTCGGCGCCCGGATGACCGGCGGCGGCTTCGGGGGCTCGGTCATCGCGCTCGTCCACCGGGACGACGCCGACCGCGTCACCGCCGCCGTCACCGCGGCCTTCGCGGCCGCTGGCCACGCCCTGCCGCGAAGCTTCGCGGCCACTCCCGCCGACGGCGCCCGCCGCATCGCCTGACGGGCGTCGACGGGCGGACATGGTCGTGCCCGGGTCCGCCCGTGTCGTGCCCCGGGCGGGCCCGGGCACGACCATGTCCGCGACTGCGGTCCCCGGCCCGTTCAGGGGCGGGGACGTTCAGGGGCGGGGACGGGTGGCGGTGTCGAGGTAGAAGGCGTCGATGGTCTGGACGGCCTGCTCGAACTCGTCCAGGTTGACGGGCTTGGCCACGTACGCGTTGGCGTGGCTGCTGTAGGCGCCGGTGACGTCGTCCGGGGCGGTGGAGGTGGTGAGCACGACCACCGGGATGGTCCGCAGGTCGTCGTCGTTCTTCAGGACCTTCAGCAGGTCGCGCCCGTTCATCCGGGGCATGTTGAGGTCGAGGACGATGAGGTCGGGACGCACGCTGTCCGGGGCGCGCAGGTATTCGAGGGCGGCGACGCCGTCGGTGACCTGGACCAGGTTGCGCTCCCCGCGCTCGGAGAGGGCTTCCTCGATGAGCATCGCGTCGGCGGCGTCGTCCTCCACGAGCAGGACATCGAAGGGGCGGGCGGTGGTCATCATCGGGTGCTCCGCGGGTTCTCGGTCGGGTGGTGGAAAAGCCCCGGCCAGCGCCGGCGGGCACCTTGACGGGTCATGCCGCAGGCGGCGCCGATCTGCGGGTAGCCGGCACCCGCGCGCGCGGCGTCGCCGGCCGCCTCCCGCTGGAGCCGTTCGGTGGCCTGCCGGAGGTGGTCGAGTACGTGGAGCAGGCTCAGCGCCTGGGCGGTGTCGCTCACCGCGGGAGCGGCGGGGACCGCCGTCAGCCGCCCGGCCAGCCGCCGGGCGAGGTCCCCCATCGCGGCGTCCGCGATCGCGGCCGCCTCCTGCGAGGTGGTACGCAGTACGAAGTTCTTGCCGGGCATGTCAGGCACTCTAGGCCCAGAACCAACCCCACGACAACAACCGTTGTCGTCCGCCCTCTAGAGTGGCCTCGCCACATCCGATCGAAGGCATCGGGCGGAGCGAGGAGTTGACACGATGACCGGCGACGACAGTGACCGGAGGTCCGGCGGGGGCCTTGCCACGTGGACGACCCGGCGGTGGCTCCGGGTGGGAGTCACCGCGTCCCTGGTGATCCTCACCCTGCTCGGAGTGGCGGGGGCGTGGGTACTGTCCCGCACCCAGTCGATCAGCACCGACCTGGTGGACGTGCGCTCCCCCGCGCTCGCCAGCGCGTTCCGCCTGGAGTCGGCCCTGCTCAACCAGGAGACCGGGATCCGCGGCTACGGCCTCACCGGCACCCCGGAGTTCATGGCGCCCTACCAGCAGGGGCTCGCCGAGCAGCGGACGGAGACCGCACAGCTGACGGAACTGCTCCACGACGACCCCTCCGGCCTCGCCGACCTGAAGGCCGTGCAGGACGCCGTGACGAGCTGGCAGGAGCGGATCGCCCGGCCGATCACCGCCGCACCACCCGGCACGCCCTCGCCGCTCGCGGCCGGCAGCGCCCTGGAGGGCAAGAACGCCTTCGACGACGTACGGGCCGCCCTGAGCGGCCAGGAGGACCGGCTGCGCGAGGACCGCGACGCCGCGCGGAGCGACCTCGCCGCCATGATGCGGCTGCGGAACTGGGTGTTCGGCGCCGTCGCCGTGCTGATCGCCGCCCTCGCCGCCCTGGTGTTCGAGGGGCTGCGCCGGGGCATCACCGAGCCGCTGGACCAACTCGTCGCGGACGCCCGCACCATCGGCGGCGGCGACTTCGACCACCCCATCACCCCGACCGGCCCCGCCGACCTCCGGCACCTGAGCGGCGAGATCGACTCCATGCGCCGGCGCCTGGTGCGGGAACTGGCCTTCACCGAGGAGGCCCGGCTGCGCCTGGACGAGCAGGCGGCGGACCTCCAGCGGTCCAACACCGAGCTGGAGCAGTTCGCCTACGTCGCCTCCCACGACCTCCAGGAGCCGCTGCGCAAGGTCTCCAGCTTCACCCAGCTCCTCCAGCGCCGCTACGGGGGCCGGCTCGACGCCAAGGCCGACCAGTACATCGCCTTCGCGGTCGACGGTGCGAACCGCATGCAGGTCCTCATCAACGACCTCCTCGACTTCTCCCGGGTGGGCCGGCTCCACCACGCCCACCAGGAGGTCGACCTGGACCAGGTGCTGGAACAGACCCTGGCCGCGCTGAGCGTGGGCATCGAGGAGGCCGACGCGAAGATCACCCACGATCCGCTGCCGACCCTGGTCGCCGACCCCACCCAGATGGGGATGCTCTGGCAGAACCTGATCGGCAACGCGGTCAAGTTCCGCCGCCCCGGCGTGGCGCCGGAGATCCACGTCTCGGCCGTCCGGGAGGACGCGCTCTGGCACTTCGCGGTGACCGACAACGGCATCGGCATCGCACCGGAGTTCGCCGAGAAGGTGTTCGTGATCTTCCAGCGGCTGCACACCAAGGACGCCTACTCCGGCAGCGGCATCGGGCTGGCGATGTGCAAGAAGATCGTCGAGTTCCACGGCGGCACCATCGCCATCGACCCCGACCACCGCGAGGGCGCCCGCATCACCTTCACCCTGGCACCCGAACCGCCGCAGCGCCCCGGCCCGCCGACCGGCGAGACCGCGGCCCGATCCGACACGGAGCAGGCACGATGAGCACGGCCGTGGCAGCCACCCCCGGCGCCGCCCCCGACGAACCGCTGTACCGCGTCCTCCTCATCGAGGACGACCAGGGCGACGCCCTGCTCGTGGAGGAGCTCCTCCACGACACCGGGCTGCGGTTCGAACTCACCACCCGGCCCACCCTCGCCGAGGCCCGCGCCGCCCTCGCCGCCCACCCGGCCGACTGCATCCTCCTCGACCTGCACCTGCCCGACGCCACGGGCACCGCCGCGGTCACCGCCGTCCGCGCCGTCGCCCCCCACACGGCGGTGATCGTCCTCACCGGCTTGGCGGAGGCCCAGGCGGGCACCGAGGCGATGGCCGCCGGCGCCCAGGACTACCTCGTCAAGGGCAAGGTCGAGGCGGACCTGCTGCACCGCACCGTGCGCTACGCCGTGTACCGCAGCCAGACCGAGCGCGCCAGCATCGAGGCCCAGGCCGCCCGCCTGCGGGCCGAGGAGAACGCCCGCCTGGAGCGGGGGCTGCTGCCCCCGCCGATCCTCGGCACCTCCACGGTCACGGTGACCGCCCGCTACCTGCCCGGAGCCACCACGGCCCTGCTCGGCGGGGACTTCCTCGACGTCGTGGAGGGCGACGACGGACTGCTGCACGCCGTCGTCGGCGATGTCAGCGGACACGGCCCCGACGCCGCCGCACTCGGCGTGCTGCTGCGGATCGCCTGGCGCTCCCTGGTACTCGGCGGACACCGCGGCGAGAGCCTGCTCCACCTGATGGAGCGCATCCTGATCGCCGAACGCGGCAACCAGGTGCTCTTCGCCACCTGCACGCTCCTCACGCTCGACCAGAACGCCACCACGGCCACCCTCCACCTGGCCGGCCACCACGAGCCCCTGCTCACCACGGCGCACGGCACCCGTGAGCTGACCGCGGCCCACGGCATCGCCCTGGGCATCGCCCCCGGACTGGGCAGTTGGACCCCGACCGTCATCCCCCTCCCGGCCGACGGCGCGCTCACCCTCTACACCGACGGCCTCACCGAGGGGCACGACGGGACGACGAAGGGACGGCTCGGCGTCGACGGCCTGCTCCGACTGATCGGCACCCTGCCCCCGGCCGACCCGGCCGCCCACGTCGACCTCCTCATCAAGGAGACCCACGCCCTCAACGCCGGCCGCCACACCGACGACCTCGCCGTCCTCCGCCTCGACTGGGGCAGCCGCCCCCCGTCGGACTGACCGGCCGGGGGCCGGGGTCAGGCGCGGTGGTACTGGACCGGGGCGGGGAGGGGGGCGCCGAGGGTGATGGCGGCGTGGCGGGGCCAGTAGGGGTCGCGCAGGAGTTCGCGGCCGAGCAGGACGGCGTCGGCCCGGCCGGCGGCCAGGATCTCCTCGGCCTGGGCGGGGTCGGTGATCAGGCCTACGGCCGCCACCGGCATGCCGGTCCCGTTGCGCACCGCCTCGGCGAAGGGCACCTGGTAGCCGGGGCCGGCGGTGATCCTGGCGTCGGGGGCGATGCCTCCGGTGGAGATGTCCATCAGGTCCACGCCACGGGCCTGGAGCTCCTTGGCGAACCGGACGGTGTCCTCCGACGTCCAGCCCTCGCGGTCGTCCTGCGGGTCCTCGGTGAGCCAGTCGGTCGCGGAGATCCGGAAGAAGAGCGGCAGGTCCTGCGGCCACACCGCCCGGACGGCGTCGACGACCTCCAGCGCGAAGCGGATCCGTCCCTCGAAGGAGCCACCGTAGGCGTCGGTGCGGTGGTTGCTGTGGGGCGAGAGGAACTGGTGGATCAGGTAGCCGTGGGCACCGTGGATCTCGGCGACCTGGAAGCCGGCGTCGAGCGCCCGGCGGGCGGCGTCGGCGAACTGCCCTACGACAACACCGATCTGCTCCTCCGTCAGCTCCTCCGGCGTGGTGTGCGCCGACGAGAAGGGCACGGCGCTCGGGCCGACCGGCGTCCAGCCGTGGGCCTCGTCCGGGCCGATGGCGCGGCCGCGGTCGACCCAGGTGCGCTCGGTGGAGGCCTTGCGGCCGGCGTGGGCGAGCTGGATCGCGGCAACCGTGCCCTGCGCCTTCAGGAAGGCGGTGATCCGCCGGAACGCCTCGACCTGGGTGTCGTTCCAGATGCCGAGGTCGTACGGGCTGATGCGGCCCTCCGGGCTGACGGCGGTGGCCTCGGTGACGATCAGCCCCGTGCCGCCGGTGGCGCGGGCCGCGAGGTGGGTGAAGTGCCAGTCCGTCGGGACACCGGCCCCGTCGCCGTCCGGCACGGCGCTGTACTGGCACATCGCCGCCATCCAGACACGGTTGGGGACGGTCAGCGACCTCAGGGTGTACGGAGTGAAGAGAGTGGTGCTCATGTCGGGTCTCCTGAATGAGGCGGCGGCGCCATCCATATACTTGCAGTCACGCCCTACTGCGTACGACAATAGTTGCACACGCCTCATTACGGCAAGGGGCGACCTTCGCCGCCCCGGAGCGCCCCGCGGACAGCCGGACCGGCCCGGTCGCCCGCGCTACGGGAGGAGCGCCTGGATGCCCAGGACGGCGGCGCCCCGGGCCCACTCCTCCCACGGAAGCGGACGCAGGGTCAGCGGGCACTTCGCCGCCGCCTTGAAGCAGTGCGCGGCGTACGCCTCCCTGATGTGGATCCCGAAGAGGTCGTAGGTGTCGAGCCCTTCACCGGTGACGACGACGCGCTCGGGTCCGAGGAGGCTCACCAGGGTGGCGATGCCGACCCCGATGGCCCGGCCGGCCGTGGCGAAGGCCTCCCGGGCGGCCCGGTCGCCGGCCCGGGCGAGCTGGACGACGTCGTCGAAGTCGAGGTCCGCGCGGCCGGTCGCACCGCGGGCCGAGGCGAGGATGGCGCCGCCGGCCGCGAAGACCTCGACGCAGCCGACCCCGCCGCAGTGGCAGGGCGGGCCGTCCGGGTCGATGCTGATGTGCCCCAGCTCGCCGGCGACCCCGTAGGCCCCGGTGACCAGTTGGCCGTTGACGACCAGCCCGGAACCGACCCCCGAACCGATCGTGACCAGCGCGAAGTTCTCCGTCCCGATCCCCTCGCCGAACCAGTGCTCGGCGGCGGTCAGGGCCTTGACGTCGTTCTCCACCGTGACGCTCAGCCCGGTCGCCCTCGCCAGTTCGTCCGCCAGCGGGACGTCGCGCCAGCCGGGAAGGACGGAGTACCGGACGAGGCCGGCCGACCGGTCCACGTCACCGGAGACCGCGACCCCGAGGCGCCTCGTACGCTCCCGGAACACCGGGTCGGCGTCGAGGAGTTCCTCGACGAGTTCACCCAGCAGCCCGCAGACGGCCTCCGGGCTGCGGTCCTCGCCCAGCTGACGGCCGCCGGTGACCCGCAGACCGGCCCGCAGGTCGCAGACCACGCCGAACAGGGCCTCGCCGCTGATCTTGATTCCGACGAAGAACTCCCGGTCCACCGTGACGGCCAACGGGTTGACCGGGCGGCCGGCCCCGGGCGCGGTACGCTCCGGGGGGAGTTCGTGCAGATAGCCGTCGACGATGAGCGGCCTCGCGGCCTTGGTGACGGCGGTCGAGGACAGGCCCGTTCGACGGGCCAGTTCGACCCTGCTGAGCGGACTCCCGGCCAGCAGGAGGGCGAGGACGGCGGTCTCGGCCGGGGCCGTGACCAGCGGCTGCGCGTGATTCGGGAACACCACCGCAACGTACTCGCAAATAATTTACTTTGTCCAGTATTAAAGTACGCGGCCGGGGTCGTTCCGGTGCCGGGCCCGCTCACCGCCGTGGAGGCCCGGCCGCGCCGGCTACGGCGTGGCGGGCCCGAGACGGCCGGGCGGGCCCGCACTCGCGTCCCGGCACCGGGCCACGGGTCAGGCGGTCAGCACCCCCGAGCCGAGCAGGCCGAGGAGGATCACGCCGATGGCGATCCGATAGGCGACGAAGGCGTTGAAGGAGTGCTTGGCGACGTACTTCAGCAGCCAGGCGATCGAGCCGTAGGCGACCACGAAGGAGACCGCGGTGCCGACGACCAGCGGCGTCGTGCTGACCCCGGCGCCCAGGGCGTCCTTCAGCTCGTACAGGCCGGCGCCGGTGAGGGCGGGGATGCCGAGGAAGAAGGAGAGCCTGGTCCCGGCCACCCGTTCGAGGTCGAGCATCAGGCCCGCGGACATCGTCGCGCCGGAGCGCGAGAAGCCGGGGAACAGCAGCGCGAGGATCTGCGCCGAGCCGACGATCATCGCGTCCTTGAAGCCGGTGTCGTCCTCGCCGCGCTTGTGGCGGCCCATCTGGTCGGCCGCCCACATCACGCCGCTGCCGACGATCAGGGAGCCGGCCACCACCCAGAGCGAGGCCAGCGGGCCCTTGATCAGGGGCTTGGCGGCCAGGCCGACCACGACGATCGGAACCGTCGCGAAGATGACCCACCAGGCGAACTTGTAGTCGTGGTGGTACCGCTCCTCGCGGTTCACCAGGCCGCGGCCCCAGGCGGAGACGATCCGCACGATGTCCTTGAGGAAGTAGAGCAGCACGGCCGCGATGGCGCCGACCTGGATGACGGCGGTGAAACCGACGACGGAGGCGTCGTCGACCGGGATGCCCATCAGCCCCTCGGTGATCTTCAGATGGCCGGTGGAGGAGATCGGCAGGAACTCGGTCACCCCCTCCACGACTCCCAGGACAACGGCCTGTCCGACGGTGATCGCGCTCACGTGCACCTTCCCAGTGGTGTCGGCACTCTCCCGGGGGCCGAGGTGCGGCGCTCCGGGCCATCGCATACGACGACAGGAATGTAGACGTAAGCGGCGGCGCCGTCCAACCGGCTCGGACGCTCGATCGGCTGGCGCCCCGCACCGGACCCGTTGACGTAGTTAGTGATTACCCACTAACTTGCCCGCATGGTCAGGATGAGCGCAGAGGACAGGCGCGAGAGCGTGGTCCGCGCGGCGATCGCCGAGTTCGCGCGGCGCGGATACCACGGCACCTCCACGGAGGCGATCGCCAAGCGCGTCGGCGTCTCGCAGCCCTACCTGTTCCGGCTCTTCCCGAGCAAGAAAGCGATCTTCGTCGCCGCCTCGCTCCGCTGCATCGAGGACACCGGCCGGGTGTTCGAGGAGGCCGCGAAGGGGCTGGCGGGCAAGGAAGCCATGCGCGCCATGGCGAGGGCGTACATGCGGCTGATCGCGGACGACCCCGAGAAGCTCCAGATGCAGATGCAGACCTACATCGCCGTGGCCTCCGTCGAGGCGGACGGGGACAGCGGGTTCGGCGAGACCGTCCGGGCCGCCTGGACGCGGCTCTGGGACGCCGTGAACCTCCCGCTGGAGGCCGACGGCGACGAGACCACGAGGTTCCTGGCCTACGGCATGCTCATCAACACCCTGATGGCCATGGGGTTCCCGGCCGGACACCGGGTCTGGGAGGGCATCCGCCTCGACCAGGTCGTAGTCCCGCCGGAGGCGTAGGCGCGGGCGTAGGCGCGGGCGTAGGCGCGGCCGGATCCGCCGGGGCGGCCCGCGCCGCCGCGGCATCCGGGGTCTGTCACGGGCCGCAAAGTTAGTAAGCGATAACTACATCCAGAACACGCATCAACCGCTGGGGGGAAGCAATGTCACAGCAGCAGACGGCACGCCGAGGGGGTGTCACCTGGGCCCTCGTGATCACCGGTACCGCCGGATTCATGTCGGCCCTCGACAACCTGGTGGTCACCACCGCCCTGCCCGCCATCCGCGAGGACCTCGGAGGAGGGCTGGACAGCCTGGAGTGGATCGTGAGCGCGTACACGCTCACCTTCGCGGTCCTGCTGATGTTCGGCGCGGCGCTCGGTGACCGGTTCGGCCGCAGGCGGCTCTTCCTCGCCGGTATGACCGTCTTCACGGTCGCCTCCGCCGCCGCGGCCCTCGCGCCCGGCATCGACTCCCTGATCGCGGCACGCGCCGTCCAGGGCGTCGGCGCGGCCGTCATGATGCCGCTGACCCTGACCCTGCTCAGCGCCGCGGTGCCCCCCGAGAAGCGCGGGATGGCCTACGGCATCCTCGGGGCCGTCAACGGACTCGGGGTCGCCCTGGGTCCGCTCATCGGCGGCAGCCTCACCGAACACGTCTCCTGGCACTGGATCTTCTGGCTGAACGTCCCGCTGGGCCTCGCCGTCCTGCCGCTCGCCCGCCTCCGCCTCGCCGAGTCCCACGGCGACGGCGCCACGCTCGACATCCCCGGCACCCTCCTCGTCAGCGGCGGCCTCTTCGGGATCGTGTACGGCATGGTGCGCGCCCCCTCCGACGGCTGGACCGACTCCTCCGTGCTGACCGGCCTGGTCGCGGGCACCGCGCTGCTGGCCGCCTTCGTGGTGCACGGCATCCGCGCCAGGAACCCCATGCTCCCCATGCGGCTCTTCCGGTCCCGTGCCTTCTCCGCGATCAACGCCGCGAGCCTGCTGATGTTCCTGGGCATGTTCGGCTCGATCTTCCTGATCAGCCAGTACATGCAGGGCGTCCTCGGCTACTCGCCGACCGAGGCCGGGCTGCGGATGCTGCCCTGGACCGGCATGCCGATGCTCGTCTCCCCCTTCGCCGGCATCCTCTCCGACCGGTTCGGCGGCCGTCCGGTGGTGGCGGCCGGCCTGTTCCTCCAGGCCGCGGGCCTCGGCTACATCGCGGCCGTGGCCACCCCGCACACCTCGTACGCCGCCCAGCTGCCGGCCCTGATCATCAGCGGCGTCGGCATGGCCCTGTTCTTCGCACCCGCCTCCAACCTGGTCATGTCCAGCGTCCGCCCGCAGGAACAGGGCATCGCCTCGGGGGCCAACAGCGCGCTTCGCCAGGTGGGCGGGGCGCTCGGCGTGGCCGTCATGTCGTCGGTCTTCTCCGCCCAGGGCGGCTACGAGAGCGCGCAGCGCTTCGTCGACGGCCTGTACCCGGCGGTCGTGCTCGGCTCCGTGACGGTGGCACTCGCCGGTGTGGCGGCCCTGCTGCTCCCGGCCCGGCGCCCCGCCGCGGGGGGCAAGGGCACGGACCCGGGCACCGCGAACCAGGCGCCGGTCCTGGAGCCCACCGCGCTCTGAGCGGCGCGTCCCTGAACACCGCGTCAGCGGAAGCACCGCGCCGGCGGGAGCACCTCGCGGACCGGTCGCCCCGGGGTCAGCCCCCGGCGGCGACCGGTCCGGCCGAGCGGTGCTCCTGCGGGCTGACGCCGTGCACCCGCTTGAAGGCGGTGGAGAGGGCGAACGGGCTGCCGTAGCCGACCCGGTGGGCGACGGAGCCGAGCGTGGCGGCCGGGTCGTGCAGCAGGTCGGCGGCCAGCGCCAGCCGCCGGCCGGTGAGGTAGGACATCGGCGGTTCGCCGACCAGTTCGGCGAACCGGCGGGCCAGCGCGGCCCGGGAGACGCCGACCTCGGCGGCCAGGCCCGCCACCGTCCAGGGGCGGGCGAGGTCGCCGTGCAGCAGCCGCAGCGCGTGACCGACCAGCGGGTCGGTGTGGGCGCGGTACCAGGCCGGGGCGTCGGACTCGGGCCGGGCCAGCCAGGTGCGCAGGGTGGCGATCAGCAACAGGTCCAACAGCCGGTCCAGTACCGCGTCCTGCCCCGGCAGGTCCTTGCCGATCTCCTCGCCGAGCAGGTCGATCAGCGGGGAGTGCCAGGAGTCCGCGGTCACCACCAGGAGCGGGGGCAGCGCCTCCAGCAGGCCCCGGCTGACCTCGCCGCGCAGCTGGTACGTCCCGCTGAGCAGCACGTCCGGGCCGTCGGTGGCATCGCCCCAGGTGCGGGTACCGAGCGCCATCGTCTCGCACAGCCCGTCGCCGGCCGGGGTGCTGGAGCTCTGGTCGGGGTGGACCACCACCCGGGGCGGGGTGGTGGGGGTGTCGGCGAGCACGTACGCGTCCGGGCCCCGGGCGATCGCCACGTCCCCGGTGGCGAGCCGGACGGCGGCGCCGTGGTCGGGCAGCACCCAGGCGGTGCCGCGCACGGGTGTGATCAGGGTGAGCGGTGCCCGGTCCTCGACCCGGATCGCCCAGGGCGGGGTGAGGACCGAGCGGATCAGGAAGGCGCCCCGGGCCCTCGGCCCCGCCAGCAGTCCGGCCAGTGCGTCCATGGCGCCCGAGTGTAGACGCCGGGTGTGGACGCCCGCGTATGCGGTCGAGTGGCTCGGCGATGGTGCGGGCACCCGCCGGGGCGGTTGACTCAGGGGTGTCGGACAGCGGGCGTTCACTACGGGGAGTGTGTGGGATGGCGGGATTCAGAAGTGCGGTACTGCTGGCGGCGACCCTGGCCATGGGACTGAGCGCGGGTCTGTTCTTCGCCTTCTCCTGCTCCGTCATGCCGGGGCTCGGCAAGGCCGACGACCGGACCTTCGTGGAGACCATGCAGCGGATCAACGTGGCCATCCTGAACGGCTGGTTCATGCTGGTCTTCCTCGGCGCGCTCGCGCTCACCGTGCTCGCCGTGGTGCTGCAGTTCCGCGGCGGCGACCGGCGGCTGCTGCCCTGGCTGATCGCGGCGGCGGTGCTCTACACGGTGGTGCTGGTGGTCACGGGCGCGGTGAACGTCCCGCTCAACGATCAGCTGGCGGCGGCCGGTTCGCTCGACCGAATCCCGGACCTGGCGGCCGTCCGGGAGACCTTCGAGAGCAGCTGGGTGGGCTGGAACACCGTGCGGACGGTCGCCGCGACGGCCGGCTTCGGCTGCCTGCTGGCCGCCTTGGCGACCGGCGCGCGGAGCGCGCTCTGACGGTGCGCGGGGCCGTCGCGGTCGGCGGGAGGCGGCCGGCCGCGCCCGAAACCCCGGCGGGGCAGGCATGGAGCACCGCCCGGTGGGCATCCGCGCAGGGACCCGGAACGCCCGGGAGCTGCAACGGAGCGAGAGGAGCCCGCCGTGAGCGACCCCCGCACGGCGCCCAAGGTGCCCGACCTGCCGCCCGCCGAGGGCACGGAGGCACCCGACATCCCCGCGGCCGGTGGCGAGGAGGGCCGGACCCCGGCCGGAGGGCCGACCGCCGACCGGAACGGCTCGGCCGCGGAGACCACCAGGGCCGAGAACGAGGACGAGCCGCCGGACTGACCGGCGGCGCGGACGGAGCCCGAAGAGCGCGGGCGCTCCCCCCGGAGCGCCCGCGCCCGCGTGTGCGCCCACCTCTGCGCGCGCACACCGGAGCACCGCCCGACCGGCTCGGGCTGTCGTGCACCGGAGCCGCCCCCGACCTCGCGGAGCCCGCGGACTCCGGCAACGTCTGCCGGTCCCAGGGGGTAAACGACTGGGTCCGGGACGCGCCGTTCCGCGATCATGGAGCGGACACCCCCTGCCGACGAGGAGCCCCACCCCATGGCCGCGCCCGCCGACCCCACGGTCCTCCACCCGCTGCCCGAGCACCCGAGGGTGGTGCTGCTCAAACCGCTGGTGAAGTCCCCGCTGATCGAGGTCGGGGAGTACTCGTACTACGACGACCCGGACGACCCGACCGCCTTCGAGACGCGCAACGTGCTGTACCACTACGGGCCGGAGAAGCTGGTGATCGGCAAGTTCTGCGCGCTGGGCACGGGCGTGCGCTTCCTCATGAACGGCGCGAACCACCGGATGGACGGCCCGTCCACCTTCCCCTTCCCCACCATGGGCGGCTCCTGGGCCGACCACTTCGACCTGCTCACCGGGCTGCCGAACCGGGGCGACACCGTGGTCGGCAACGACGTCTGGTTCGGCCACGGCGCCACGGTGATGCCCGGGGTGCGGATCGGCCACGGCGCGATCGTCGCCGCCGACGCCGTGGTCACCGGCGACGTCCCCGACTACGGCGTCGTCGGCGGCAACCCGGCCCGTCTCATCCGCACCCGCTACGGCGCCGAGGACGTCGCCCGCCTGCTGGCGGTGGCCTGGTGGGACTGGCCAGCGGCGCACATCACCGAGCACGTGCGGACGATCATGGCGGGCGGCATCGCCGATCTGGAGGCCGCCGCGCCGCCCGGCGGTTCCTGATCCGGAGCCGGACGCTAGTCCACGGCCCGGCGGGCGACCAGGTTCCCGATCGCCGCGTAGACGATCGCCGGGATGCCGTAGTCGAGCAGGATCTGGACGGTCTGGCTGGAGACGGTGAAGAGCCCGCGCGACCAGGCGGCGAGCCAGTCGGCCGCGGAGTGGAACCAGCCGACGACGGTGTTTCCCTGATTGGCGCTGAGCAGGTCCAGGATGACCCAGACGACGAGAATGCCTGCGACGATGTGGGCCGCTGCTCTGATGGCCGAATTCATTCCTCTCATGGCCACCGCTTAGCCCGTGGCGGCTTCGGCAAACCGGCCGAGGCCCGGTCAATTCCCTTGACCCTCAGGGCTGTTGTCCTGGCGAAGGTGCGTCCGGGGCCCGGGGTGGACCGTCCGGACCAGCCGCCGCCCCAGCACCAGGTAGCCGAGCAGCGCGCCGAGGGTGTTGAGGATGACGTCGTCGATGTCGAAGGCCCGCCCGGTGATGAGCGCGCCCTGGACCAGTTCGACCAGCACCATGACCGCCGCCGTCCTGATCAGCACCCGGAACAGTCCGCGGGCCCTCGGCCACAGCACCGGGAGCAGCAGCCCGAACGGCACCCCGAGCAGCACGTTCCCGCCCACCTGGCGCAGCGCGTCCAGCGTGACGGCGTGCAGCAGGTAGTGCCGCAGCGAGTCGCCGGGGCGCAGGTTGCTGTGCACCCGGCCCACGGCCCCGGGCTCGGGCACCAGCGTGATGCGGGCCAGGAGGACGGCCAAGCCGACCATCGCGAGGAAGGCGGCGAGGAGGATGAGCCACCGGCCGACCGCCCAGGTCCAGGACCGCCGCTCTGGCGCCCGCTCCTGCGCACCGTCCGACTCACCGATCGGCGGTTCCCCGCGGTCGGGCTGCGCCGGACGGCCGCGACGTCGCAGCCGTGCCGCCAGGGCCCACCGGGTACCGCCCCGGGGCCCGTCCCCCGCTTCCGTGTCGATCAGCTCTTTCGTCACGACTCCCCCGCCCGCTCAGGTGGTGCGCGACCGCCCGCCTACCCGCGCCGCGCCACCTCATGCCGCGTGTCCTCCTGCCGTGCGCGGGGCCGCCGGATCGGTGGCCGCCCCGGCGACCGCGCCACGGGTGCGATGCTTGAGTTCGCCCGGTGGTGTGCACGGTCCGCGGAAAGCGGGGCAGGTTCCTGGGGAACGGTCGGAGCGGTCGGTTCGAGCGAAAGGTGGCCGGGGTGGACGGCGGAAGCGTGTTCTGGTGGGTGGCCGGCGGGATCGTCGCGGTCACCGTGGTGGTGGCGGTCGTCCTGGTGGTCAAACTGGTCCGGGCCCGGAGACTGCTGGGCTCGGCCGGCATCCCGATGTCGAAGAAGGTGCTCTTCTGGGCGTCCATCGCCTATCTGATCAGCCCGGTGGACCTGCTGCCCGACCCGATCCTGCTGGATGACATCGGCTTCCTGCTCGTGGCCCTGCGCTCGTTGAACAAGGCCGGGCTCCGGGCGGGTGTCGGCCCCGCGGTCCGCAGCGCGGCCGGTTACGCGGCCGCACGGCCGAGGCAGCGGCCGGAGGGTCCGGCGTAGCACCCGGGCGGAACCGGTCGGGCGGGCACTCAGCCCGCGCGGGGCCTCAGCAGGTCCTGGACGAGGGTGTCCACCAGGGCGGCGGAGACGCGCGACCCCGTCAGGGCGCAGTAGACGACCGGGCCGACGAGGCCGTCGACGACGGCGTCGGGGTCGAGTCCGGGCGAGAACGCGCCCGCGTCGATCCCGCGGACGACCAGGTCGCGCTCCCGACCGCGGCGAGGGCCGAGGTAGCGCTCCTGGAGGCGCTCGGCCGTCCTGGGATCATGCTGCGCCTGGGCGAGCAGCGCGAGCAGGACCCGGCCGGCCGGGTCGACGGCGAGGAACTCCGCGAACCGGGCCAGGTAGGCGCGGACGGTCTCCGCCGTGGGCGCCTCCTCGGTCGGGACGGGGAGCTGCTTCTCGGTGTCCTCGATGAGCGTGTCGAGCAGGATCTCGACCTTGGAGGGCCACCAGCGGTAGATCGTCTGCTTGGCGACCCCGGCGCGGCGCGCGATCGCCTCGATGGTGAGAGCGCCGAACCCGTGCTCGACCAGCAGGTCGTCCGCGGCGTGGAGCACGGCCTGACGTGCGGTCTCGTCGCGCCGGTTGCCGGAGTGGGGTCTGCGGGGCGCGGAGCTCGTGGCGGGCATGCGGGACACAGTACCGGGACCGGCCCGAATCCTGTTGTCTAGACGCAACGACTCGTCTAGGTTGAGTCCCCCAACCATCAGGGAGCGCCTGTGTCCGCCACACCCACCGCATCCGCCCGCCGGGCCCTCGTCGTCGGAGCCTCCCGGGGCCTGGGGCTCGTCCTCGCCGACGAACTCGCCCGACGCGACTGGCAGGTGATCGCCACCACCCGCCGGGACAGCGCCGGACTGCGGGCGATCGCCGACGCCCGGAACGGCCGGCTGCGGATCGAGTCGTTGGAGATGACCAGCCCGCGAGAGCTGTCCGCCCTGCGCGAGCGCCTGGACGGCCGCCGGCTCGACCTGCTCTTCGTCAACGCCGCGATCAACCTGAGCAACCTGCCGATCGACGAGGTCCCGACCCACGAGTTCACCGAGGTGATGATCACCAACGCGCTGAGCCCCCTGCGCGCCCTCGCCGCCCTCCACGACCTCGTCGTACCCGGCGGCACGGTCGCCGTCATGTCCTCCGACCAGGGCAGCATCACCCGGAACACCGAGGAGGGCTACGAGCTCTACAAGGCCAGCAAGGCCGCCCTGAACCAGCTGATGCGCAGCTACGCCACCCGCCAGGCCGGCGACGGCCGGACCAAGCTGCTCATCGACCCCGGCCACAACCGGACGGAACTCGGCGGCTTCGACGCGCCGCTCGACCCCCGGGAGAGCATCCCCGCCGTCGTCGACGTCCTCGAAGCCCAGGCCGGCACCCCCGGCCTCCAGTTCCTGGACCTCCACGGCGAAGCCGTCCCCTGGTAGCCCCCGGGGTCCACCGCGTCCCGCCCGGCGAGGGCCGCCGGGCGGGACGGGGCGGGGGCCGCCGGGCCGGGAGGGTGGCGGGTCAGTGGAGGACGTCGAGGATCTGCTTCTGGAGGCCGTTGGAGTAAACCTCGTGCTCGACGAGCTGCAGCTTCTGCGCGTCCTTGTCCGTGGTGCTGAACAGGCGCTTGCCGGCGCCGAGCAGCAGCGGGTAGACGAGCAGGTGGTAGCGGTCGATCAGGCCGGCGTCGGAGAGGCCGTGGTTCAGGGTGGCGCTGCCGTGGACGATGATCGGGCCGCCCTCGGTCTCCTTGAGCGCGGCGACCTCGTCCAGCGAGCGCAGGATGCTGGTCTCGCCCCAGTTCGTGACCAGCTTGTCCTCGGTGAGCGTGGTCGAGACAACGTACTTCGGCATCGTCCGGTAGCGGGCGAACTCCGCCATGTCCGGCCAGACGGGGCTGAAGGCCTCGTAGCTGGTGCGGCCCAGCAGGATGGCGGTGGACTCCTCCTGCTCGCGCCCCTTGATCTCGAAGGCCTCGGGGAGGAACTCGACGTCCTTGAAGGTCCATCCGGAGTTGCGGTAGCCGGGCTCGCCGCCCGGCGCCTCGACGACTCCGTCGAGGGAGACGAACGCGGTGCTGATGAGAGTGCGCATGGTGGTCCTCGGTGTCGTTCTCGGGTGTGGTCGGGATATCCGGGCGGCGGTCAGCCGAGTACTCGTACGAGCCACCGCCGCCAGGCGTCCTCGGCTCCGTCGGTGTCCGCTCCGAACAGGTGGTGGAACATCAACGCCGTTCCGGCGCCGTGGTGGAAGGTGTAGAGGCCGTCCGCCGTGCGCAGCCCGAAGCGTTCGTCGTCGGCCCAGACCACCTCGCCGTCCAGCGGCGGCAGGCCGGCCGGCTCGGCCTGCGCCCGGGCGCCGACGGTCACCGGGGTGGGCAGCGACAGGGCGCCGGCGAGGGCCGCCCGGACGTCCTGCGCCGTCCGCCGGCCGGTCGGCGCCGCGGCGAACACCGGGACGGCCGTGCGGGCGGCGAAGTGGGTCAGGTACTGGGCCAGCGTGCCCAGGTGGAAGGGCCAGCCGCGGCGCAGCGCGTCGTACTCGTCCTGCCAGTCGTCGCCGAGGAGGCCGCTGTGGACGACGCGCAGGACGGTGGCGGCGCCGCCACGGCCTTCGACGAGGTACTCGAAGGCCATGAAGCGGCCGTCCTCGCCGGGTGACGTGCGGGTGGCCAGCCGCTTGCCGGGTTCGTAGGCGGTGACCAGGGCCTCCTCCCGGTGGCCGCCGGTCTCCATGGCCGCCGTGCCGCCCTCACGCGGTTCCACCTCGTTGCGGCCCATGAACCAGGAGTCGATCCCCGGGCCGGTGGCGATCGCCTCCCAGACCTGTTCGGGGCTCGCCGGCAGCGTGGTCTCCAGCTCGATCTCGAACGGGTGCGTCATCGTCGGTCCTCCTCCGCCGCTTCGGAGTTCGTCGCCGGGGGCGCCCCGGTGGCGCCCGGCGGCCCGGCCGGGTCGGGGATCTGGTGCAGCCCGACGACCACCCGGTGGGTCCGGCCGCCCGGCGCGCTCTCGTCGTGATAGCGGCCGACGAGGGCGGCCACGGTCCGGGACAGCTCGTCGGCGAAGGCCGCCCGGTCGGCCGCCGAGGCGAACCGCACCTCCGCGTCGATGCCGAAGGAGGCGACCCGCCGGCCGGCCCGGGAGGCGCCGGTCAGCAGTTGCCCGACCTCCTGGACCAGCCGTGACCCCAGGGCCAGCAGCCAACGGGCCGAGAGCTGGTCGGGCGAGCGGGCCGGGTCCGGGCGCACGGCGGCCAGGGCGAGCGGGGAGATCACGTAGGAGGCGGCGGTGGCGCGGTACACCCGTTCGGTGACGTTGCCCTTACGCCGTTCCTCGGCGAGTTCGACGAGCCCGTGACGCTCCAGCTCCTTCAGGTGGTAGTTGACCTTCTGCCGGGGCAGCCCGAGGCGGCCGGCCAGCATGGTGGCCGAGCCGGGCTCGGCCAGGGCGGCGAGGATCCGGGACCGGATCGGGTCCAGGGAAGCCTCGGCCGCGGCGGGTTCTTCGATCACAGCGACGTCCAGCACCCCTCCAGAATGCTTCCGACAGGATTCTTTGTCAAGACAAGGCAATCTGTCGGCGAGCGGGCGCGAGCAAGGTCCCGGGGCTCTCGTGACCGCCGGGGGCCGGACACGCGACCGCCGTCCGGCCCGCGCTCCGGAGCGCGGGCCGGACGGCGGTTCGCCGGCAGGCTCAGTACGGCCGAGCTCGTACGGCCGCTCAGGACGACAGGCCGTGCGCTCGGGCCTCGGCGGTGCCCTTCAGGTCGCGCAGCCAGGATTCGAGGCCCTGCGCGAGGATCTCGGTCGCGGCGGGCACGTTCGCATCGACCTGGGGCCCGATGTGGGTCTCCTCGGTGCGCACCAGGACACCGCCCCTGACCTTGACGAAGCTCCACACGTGGACGCCGTCGATGTGCAGGCCCGCACCGATCGCGGGGCCGGTCCAGCGGATGCAGGAGTCGCGCTTGAGCTGCTCGACGGTCGAGGTGATCACCAGGTTGGTGGCGGGGGTCGAGGGGTTCGGGGGCACCGGCGTCGTCCACCGGAAGGCCGAACCCCTGCGGAGCGGGCCGTCGTCGAGGCGGTCCGCCGTCGTGACGGGGGGCAGCCAGGCCGGCCAGCGCTCCACGTCGGTCTGCAGCGTCCAGACGACGCCCAGCGGCGCGTGGATCATGGTCTCGGTCCGGTGGCGGACGAGTGCGTCGGGGTCGACGCCCTTCCCGCCGCAGGTCAGGGACGCACCGGGCCGGGAGCCGGGCCCGGTGGCGGCCCCGGCGGGCAGGGCGGCCGCGCCGAGCAGGCCGACGACGAGCGGGACGGTGCACAGGGCGGCACGGAGGCCGGTGCCGCGAATGCCGGACATGGGAATCCCCTTGATCGGTCGTAAGGCGGACATGGCCCATCGGGTGCGCGGCGGGCGTCGGGCCCGGCGCGGCGGGCGGTGTTCGGTGGGGCACGTCACCGGCCGGGGCGGCGCTGCTTCCGGGCCCGGTGGAGGGTGGCGAGGAGGGCGGCGGACGCCGCCACGATCAGCCCGGCGAACCCGGGGTGCATGTCCTTGGACAGGCTCTGCGCCCCGTCGGGCCGGACCAGCCACACCACCAGTGGGGCGGCGTACACGGCGGCGAGCAGGAAGACCGCCCGCCGCACCGCCCGGTCACGGACGGACCGGAGGGCGCCGACGAGGGCGAGCACCACCGGGAGGACGGCGAGCAGCGCGAACTGGCCCACCACCAGCAGCGAAACCGCCCAGGCGGCGAACGTCACCGACCTCGGGACGGGCCGGTCTCCACGCCGACCTCCACGCCGACCTTCGTGCCGGTCTTCTTGCCGGTCTTCGCGGGCGTGGGGCGACTGGACCGTGGCGGCCATGAGGGTCTCCTTGGATCGGCGGAGTGCACGGCGGCACCACGCATGCCAGGCTGAGATAGATAGATGCTCACGTGTTCGTTAGAAGTTGTAACGCAGAACGACCCTGAGGGTCAATAGTGTTAGTGATAGCTTCTAACAAAACCTTGACCATATAGCTCGCTTGAGCGGGATCACACCCGGCGTGGGAGCAGGCACTCCGGGCAAGCGCTTGGTACTGCTGTCGGACACACCGAAGAGAGGACCGCGGCCATGACCACACCCGACGACACCGAGGAGCCGGACGAGGAGACCCGCGAGCGGTCCGCCGAGGAGCGCTCGATCGTGGCCCCCACCCCGGCGGACGTCCGCGCCAAGGCGGAGGACGGCGACGACGAGGAGCCCGAGCCGCCGGCGGCGGACACCCAGGCGCCCTGACAGGGGCTCAGACCGGGGCGCGCGCCCCACTTCGCACCAGGGGGTGGGCGCCCCGGGCAGCCGGCGCGTCCGGTTCCCAGCCCCGGACCACAGGAGTCAGGAGTTGTTCATGGTTGACCACAGCAGGGGTGACGACGTCTACCAGCCCGTCGGCGACGACGAGCAGGAGGACGCGACGCCGCTCGACCTCCAGGACGCACTGGACGAGCGCACGTACGACGACATCCTCGACGAGGGGTACTCACCGCCGGAGAAGCCGCTCGGCGTGACCGGCGCGGGAACCACCCCGGCGGAACAGCGCGAGGGCGAGAGCCTCGACGCCCGGCTGGCCCGGGAGCTGCCCGAGGTCGCCGACGGCGAGGGCGACGGCATCGGCGACCTGCCGGGCGGGGAGGGCGAGCTGCTGGACGCCGAGGCCGGCGACCGTCGGGCGGGACGGCTCGTCGCACCGGACGAGGGGGCTCACGCGCACACCACCAAGGGCATGTTCGCCTCCGACGTCGGCATCGACGGCGGCGCCGCGGGCGCCGAGGAGGCGGCCATGCACATCGTGCCCGACGAGGAGTGAGCACGCTGGGCAGCGGGATCGAACACGGCCCGTCATACCTGTCCCGTCGGGGTTTGAGCAGGTGAGCGGCTGTCCACACACCAGGTAGGGCGTCGTCGTGCCTCCGGGCGGGGCCCAGTAGGCGGCGGCGCCCGCAGGCCCGTCACCGCACGCGGAGCACCGGCCCGGCGCGGACGCCGGCGGGCCGCCGACGGGGGCGAGAGAGGACAGCCGCCATGGCCCGACCCGTGTGGACCGGAGTCCTGACCTTCGGCCTGGTCACCGTTCCCGTCTCCCTGTACACCGCGACGCAGTCCCACGACGTGCGCTTCCACCAGCTGCAGCGCGGCACCTCGGACCGCGTCCGCAACAAGCGGGTCAACGAGCGTACCGGCAGGGAGGTCGACTTCGGCGAGATCGTGAAGGGCTACCCGGTCGCCGAGGGCGAGTACGTCGTCGTGGAGCCGGACGAGCTGGAGCAGATCTCCCCCGGCCGCTCACGCACCATCGACATCGCCGGCTTCGTCGACCTCGCCGAGGTGGACCCGATCTTCTTCGACAAGACCTACTACCTCGGCCCCAAGGGCAAGGAGTACCAGAAGGTCTACGCCCTCCTCGTGGAGTCCCTCGACCACGCGGGCAAGGTCGGACTGGCGATGTTCGCGATGCGCGGCAAGGAGTACCTGACCGCCATCCGCTCCGAGAACGGCCTGCTGGAACTGCACACCATGCACTTCGCCGACGAGGTCCGCGACCCGCGCCGGGAGATCGACGACCTCCCCGAGAAGGTCGAGCTGTCCACCCAGGAGATCAAGACCGCCGAGCAGCTCATCGGCATGCTCGCCGTCGACTGGGACCCGGGCGAGTGGCACGACACCTACGAGGACCAGGTCAAACAGCTCATCGAGGACAAGCTCGCCGGCCGCGAGATCGCCGTGTCCAGCGGCCCGGCCCCCGAGGCCACCAACGTCATCGACCTCATGGACGCCCTGCGCCGCAGCCTCGACAGCGCCGGCAAGGGCGACTCCGCGGAGGCGACGAGGAAGTCCTCCCGGAGCACCGCGTCCTCCGATAAGGACCGGGCACCCGCGAAGACCGGTGGAAAGAAGACCGGTGGAAAGAAGAGCACCGCCTCCGGCGGCTCCACCTCGAAGCCCGCCGGCGCGGCCGAGGCGTCGGAGCTGTCCGAGCTCACCAAGGCCGGGCTCTACAAGCTGGCCACCGAGCTGGACATCCCCCACCGTTCCACCATGAACCGTGAGGAGTTGCAGGAGGCCGTCGGCAAGGCGCGGTCCGGCCGCCGGCTCAAGGCGGTCTCCTGACGCCCTCGGGCGGTACCACGGCCGTCCCGGCCCGGCCGCCCCCGCGCGCGGGCCGTCCCCTTACTCAGACCACCACCGCGCTCAGACCGCGTCGAACCAGGAGAACGCCGCGATCCGCCAGCCCTCCGGGGTCCGGACGAACTGGATGGTCTTGGTGCCGCCGCCCTCGAAGGGCTCTCCGTCCAGGATCCCGGACTTGCGGTACTCGCCGAACCGTGAAGCGATGTCGCCCGCTATCTCGGTGCGTTCGGAGACCTCCCACTCGGAGAACTCGACCAGCCGGCCCTCGGTCAGCAGCCGCTCGCGGGGCTCGACGAACTCCTCCACGGTGTACACCGTGAACGCCGGACCGGTCAGGACGATCACGCCGCCCGGGATCATCAGCCGGCGGACCCGGGCGACATCGGCGGCCCGGCCCTCCCGGTTGTCGAAGGACCCGAAGAACTCGGCGGTCAGCGTGTCGATCTCAGCCTTGGACATGGCGCGACGCTAGCACCGGCGGGCCGCCGCGCACCGCCGGTTTCGGCAGGCCGCCACCGCTCGGGGCGCCCGGGCTCGCGGCGGGTCTGTATCCGGCGGGTCCGGACAGGGCCTCCGGACCACCGGGACCGCGCGATTGAGTGCGCCCGATCCGGGCAGGCGACCTCCATGGCGACTGTCCACGAGGAGACCGAACAGAGCTACGACGGAGCCCCGAGCCGGGCGCTGGCCCCCGACGGGCTGCCGGGCGTGGCCGAGATCGTAGCCGGCACCGCGGAGATCCTGGACGCGGTCTACTACGACACGCCCGACCTGCGGCTCCTGCGCGCCGGCATCACCGTGCGCAGGCGGACCGGCGGGCACGACGCGGGCTGGCACCTCAAGATCCCGCACCCCGACGGGCACCGCACCGAGCTGCGGCTTCCACTCGAAGCGGGGACGGCCCGCCGGCCCCCGGAGGAGCTGGTGACCCGCACCCGCGGCGCCGCCCGGGGCAGCCGGCTGGCGCCGGTCGCCCACCTGCGCACCCGCCGGGACCGGACCCTGCTGCTCGACGCCGGACACCGCACCCTGGCCGAACTGGCCCAGGACGAGGTGTCCGCCCAGATCCTCGACCCGGGCCGACTCCTGGACGAGGGCCAGGACCTCGACGAGGGCCAGGACCTCGACGAGAGCCGGCCCCGGGGCCCGCAGGCGGCGGCCCGGCCCGACGGGTCCGGGCCGCGCACCGAACTCGTCACCTGGACCGAGACCGAGGTGGAACTGGTCGACGGCGGGCCCGACCTCCTCGACGCGGTCGATCGCCGGCTGCGCGAGGACGGACTCCGCCGGACGGCCGCGCCGTCCAAGCTCGGCCGGCTGCTGGCCGACCGCCTGCCACCGGACCGGCGGCCCACCGTGCCGCCCGCCGGGTCGGTCGGCGCCGTCCTCACCGCCTACCTGCGGGAGCAGACGGCGACGCTCCACGACCTCGACCCGGCCGTCCGCCTGGACCGGCCCGACTCGGTGCACCGGATGCGGGTGAGCGTCCGCCGGCTGCGCAGCGCGCTCACCGCGCACCGCCGCCTGCTGGACCGCGCCACCACCGACCACCTCGCCGAGGAACTGCGCTGGCTCGGGAAGGTGCTGGGGAAGGCCCGGGACGCCGAAGTCCTCGGCGAACGGCTCGGCACCCAGGCGGGGGACCTGCCGCCGGTGGCCCGGCCCGGGGAGGTCGCCGAGCGGATCTCCGCCTGGTTCGACCACCGCTACGCCCGCGCCCACCGCGCCGCCGTCCACACGATGGACGGGCGCCGGTACTACGCGCTGCTCGACGCCCTCGACGAATTCGCCGCGGCGCCGCCCCTGCGGGCACGCGCCGAGCGGGGCGCCGGGCAGGCCCGCCGCGCGCTGAAGCGCGAGCAGCGGCGTACCGGGCGACGGCTGCGCGGCGCGCTGGACCTGCCCGCCGGTACCGACCGTGACCAGGCGCTGCACCGCGCCCGCAAGGCGGCCAAGCGCGCCCGCTACACCGCGGAGAGCCTGTCGCCGCTGGCCGGTACGGCCGGCCGACGCTTCGGCAAGCGCATGAAGCGGATCCAGAAGGCTCTCGGCGCCCATCAGGACGGCGTCGTCGCCGAACAGGCCCTCCTCCCGGTGGCGGCCGCCGCGGGCGACGCCGGCCAGCCCACCTTCGGCTACGGCCTGTTGTACGCCCTCCAACGCGCCGGGACCGGAGAGCAACTCGCCACCGCCCGCCGCACCTGGCACAAGCTCCGGCACTGACCGGCCATCCGGGCCTGTCCCCCGGTCCGGCCTGGTCGCGTTCGCACAGCTGGTCCGGAAGGCCCGGCCCCCGTGGAGCATGACCACGGGCGGCGTCCGAGTCGTGTCGCCCAGCGCTGTCCAGCGGATCCGCGCCCCGTCCGTCATGGACGTCAGGCCCCCTGTCTCCATCAAGGTCACCGCGGAGAACCTACCGCCGACGCTGACGTCCTGCCGGACGCCCGGGAGCAGGCCGGAGGACGCCCCGGCGGGGCTTCCCCGAGGCTCTCCGGGCCTTCGGGGCCGGGGCCCCTCAGGCGCGGGCGGTCAGGGCGGCGAGGCCGTCCACCACGTGGTGGAGCGAGCCGTGGCGGCGGTGGAAGACACGCTGCCGTTCGGCTCCGGTGCCGGTGGCGAGGACGGCGCCGAGGAGTGCGCGGGCCTCGGCGAGGTCACCGTGGGCCTCCAGGCCGGGGGTGCCGCGGCGCAGCAGCAGGTGGAGGAGCTGGATCATCGGGCGGGACGTTCCGGACGGGTCGACGCCCGTCCCCCGCAGGCCGTGCAGGGCGGCCTGCCGGTGGGCCGCGGCCAGCTGGGCGTCGGTGACGTCCGGTGCCGGGGCGTCCCGCTCGGCCTCGTACAGCAGCGAGCTCGCGAGGCCGCGCAGCAGCACGGCGAACAACAGGGTGGCGTCGAGGTCGGCGTTGACGTCGGCGACCCGGATCTCCAGGGTCGGCAGGTGCTCCGACGGGCGCGCGTACCAGTAGATCATCCGCCGGTCCAGGACGGTGCCGTCGGTGACCAGCCGGTCGGCCAGTGCGTCGTAGCCCCGCTCGTCGAGCACCGGCGCGGGGCCGACGGTGGGCCACCGCCCGTACTGCAGGGCGCGCCAGCTGGCGCAGTTGCGGTCCCGGCCGTCGGCGAAGGGGGAGTTGACCATCAGCGCCTGGAGCACCGGCAGCCACGGGCGCAGGCGGTGGCTCAGCCGGAGCGCCTCGGCCCGGTCGAAGGTGCCGAGGTGCACGTGGAGGCCGCTCAGCTCGCCTCCGCCGGCGCCGGTCGCGAGCGGGCCGATGTGCCGGGCGATCTCCCGGTACCGGGGGGCGTCGGTGATCGGCAGCGGGTGGCGGGTGAGCAGCGCCGTGGCCGACGCCACCAGCAGGCAGTCGTGCCGGGCCGCGACGGCCGCCACCGCTTGCCGGCCGGCCGCCAGTTGCGCGCGGAGGTCGGCGGAGGTCGACGCCGGGTCGGTACGGATCTCCAGCTGGCTCGCGAAGAACTCGCCCTGCACGCGCGGGCCCAGGACCGGCCGCGCGTCGGCGATGACCTCGGCCGCCCGGGGCGCGGCGGCCCGGCTGCGGGTGTCGGCCAGCAGGAACTCCTCCTCGACACCGAAGGTGAGCGGGGAGTCCCCGGGGGCGGAGCCGGTCATCGCCATCGGTCTCTCCAGTCGCAAAGAGGGCCAGTAGGAACAGGAGGAGGGCCAGCAGGAAGGAGGCCAGTCGGAGTCGGTCAGGAGACGGGGCCACGAGGCAGGACGAGGGCCACGCACGATCGCCGGCTCGTGGAGCCGGCCACCTGCCGTGCTCAGAGAACCTGCCCAGGCAGGGGCGGGCCATGCCGCCCGGCCGGGAGGGAACCTGTCCGGAAGCAGGGCTTCCCGCACGCGCCGCGGCCGCCGGCACCAGCGGGGCGGCCGCAGCGGTTGAGGGAGCCGGTCCGGGGCAGGCGCGCCGCATGGAACCCGCGCCCGAGCCCACCCACCCGTCCGACGGCCCCGAGACCCCACCCCCGCCCGGGCCGACCGGCCGCTCCGGACCGGACACCGGCCCCGAGCCGGCCGGACCGGACAGCGCCCCCGCCGCCCCGCGGAGCCCGTCCGATCTGCCCCGCCGCTCGTGGCGGGCCGTCGTGCGCCGCACCGGCGGGGAGTTCCTCGCGGACGAGCTCCCCGACCGGGCGGCGGCGCTCACCTACTACGGGGTGCTGGCGATCTTCCCCGCCCTGCTCGTCCTGGTGGCGATGCTGGGTGTGATCGGCCGCTCCGCGACCGACGCGATCCTCGACAACCTCCAGCACCTCACACCGGGCCCGGCCCGGGACATCCTGCGCAACGCCGTCGACCAGCTCAGGGACAACAGCGGCCCGAGCTCGGTCCTCGCCGTGCTGGGCCTGGTGGCCGCGCTCTGGGCGGCCTCCGGGTTCGGCGCCTTCATCCGCGCCGCCAACGCCGTCTACGACATCGCCGAGGGGCGCCCGATCTGGAAGGTCACGCCGCTGCGGTTGGGGCTGACCCTCCTCCTCATGGTGCTGCTCGCCGCGAGCGCGGTCATCGTGGTCTTCACCGGGCCGATCGCGGACCGGGTCGGCCGCGCGCTCGGGCTGGGCAGCACCGCGCTACGGGTGTGGTCCTACGCCAAGTGGCCCGTCCTGGTGGTGCTGGTGATCCTGATGATCGCGGTCCTGTACTGGGCCGCGCCCAACGTCCGCGGCCGCGGCTTCCGCTGGGTCACCCCCGGCAGCGTCCTGTCGGTGCTGATCTGGCTGGCCGCCTCGGCGGGCTTCGCCGTGTACGTCGCCAACTTCTCGTCCTACAACCGGACGTACGGCACCCTCGCCGGCGTGATCGTCTTCCTGGTCTGGCTCTGGCTGTCCAATCTCGCGATCCTGCTCGGCCTGGAGTTCGATGCCGAGCTCTCCCGTCAGCGGGCCATCGCCGGTGGCTTCCCCAAGGACCGGGAGCCCTACGTCACCCCGCGTGACACCAGCACCTGGCCCGAGGAGAAGGAGGAGGAGGCGCCCCCGGAGGACGGGGGACAACGGTAGGCCGAGCGGGCCGGCGAGGTGTGGGCGGCGCTGATCCGGGCAGCCGCCCGGCATGCTGTTGATCAGACCGCCGGGCGTCTATCCGCCCCAGGGCGACACCGAACTGCTCATCTCCAGCCTGCGCCGCGAGCCGCTGGGCCCCACCAGCCGGGTACTCGATGTCGGGACCGGCACGGGGGCGGTGGCACTGGCCGCCGCCGGGTCCGGCGCCCGGGTCACCGCCGTGGACCTGTCGGGCCGCGCCGTCGCGGCCGCCTGGCTGAACACCCGGCTGCACCGGCGTCGCGTCCGGCTGCGCCGCGGGGACCTGCTGCGTCCTGTCGCCGGGCAACGGTTCGACCTCATCACCGCCAATCCGCCGTACGTGCCGGTCGACGACGCCGCGGACGCTCCGGGGCGCGGGCCGGCCCTGGCCTGGGACGCGGGGCGGGACGGGCGACTGGTGCTGGACCGGATCTGCCGCGAGGCGCCCCGCCTGCTCGCTCCCGGCGGGGTGCTCCTGATCGTGCAGTCCTCCCTGGCGGACGTCCCGGCGACGCTGACCGCGCTGCGGCGGTCCGGGCTGCGCGCCTCGGTGGCCGCGCGGCGGCGCCAGGCGTTCGGCCCGGTGATGACGGCGCGCGCCGGCCTGTTCGAACGGCTGGGGCTGATCGCGCCCGGCGAACGCGCGGAGGACCTGGCGGTGGTGCGCGGTGTCCGGCAGCGGTGAGCCGCGCGCGGCCGACTTCACCCGGGTGACGATCGTGGCGGGCGGGCCGCTGCTGGTCGAGGGCCCCGTCGAGGTCACACTGCCGGACGGCACCGTGCGGCGCTCGGAGCGGCCGGTGGTGGCGCTCTGCGCCTGCCGGCGGAGCCGCCGCTACCCGTTCTGCGACACCAGCCACCGACGGCGGCGCGCTCCCCGGCCGGACTCGGTCCCGGCCGGGGAGCGCGCCGCCGGGGAGGGCTCGCTCGGGGAGGGCTCAGCCGCGGGAGGGGGCCGCGCCGACGCCGCCGGGCAGGGGTGAGTCGGGCAGGGGTGAGCGCAGTGAGCTGCGGCCGGCCCGCCAGTGGTCGAGCAGATGGAGGGCGAACCGGTCGTCGACCGCCCCGGCGGCGGCCACCCCGAAGGCGATGTCGGCCGCCAACCCGGGCTCGGCGCAGACCAGTTCCTCGACCACGCCACGCCGCACCAGTTGCTCGTGGACGGCGTCCGCCTCGATGTGCTCGCGGTAGAAGAGCGTGCCGTCCGGCCCCGCGCCGAGCCGCTCCAGCGCGGTGGCGAGCCGGGCCGAGCCGGGCGAGGAGGTGACCTCCAGGGCCGCGAAGTGGCCGACCCCCGCGCCGCGCAGCGCCCGGTGCAGGCCGAAGAGCATCATCAGGTTGACCACGGCCAGCGCGGGCGCGGGGACCAGGTCGATGTAGTGGCCGTACTCGGGGTCGAGGCCCAGGTCGGCCATCATCCGCGCGAACAGCAGCGCGTGCGCGCGGTCCGGGCGCCCGGCGCCGTACTCGTCGTAGGCGATCGCCATCAGGACCGCCTGCGCCGGACCGTGCACCCGGGGCACCAGCCACAGCTGCGGGTCGGCCTCCTTGAGGTGGTAGACCGAGCGGTGCACCAGGTACTCACGGGCCTGCCAGCGCTCGCCCTCGGCGAGCAGGAAGTGCGAGGGCCCGGAGCCGTCCGGCGGCTCGGTCAGCAGGCTCTCCAGCGCCTCCGGCAGCGGCCGTACGGGCTCCACCTCGGCGCGCACAGCCGCCAGGAAGGCCCGCTCCAGGTCGCGGCGGAGGGCGAGCAGGCCGGGATCCCACTCCCACTCGGGGTCGACGCCCGGCAGGCCCCGGTCGTGGAGTTCGTAGCAGAGGTGGAGGGCGAGCTGGTGGTCCTCGCCCCACGGGTCGGTGAGCGGGCCCGGTTCGGTCAGGAGCCGCCCCGCAGCGGGCGGTCCGGCGGTGACGAGGTCGAGCACCGCCTCGGAGAGCGGGCCGCGGGACCGCGGCAGGGCGTTCACCGTCCGCTCCGGTGGCCCTCGGCGCACAGGCGCAGCACGGCGAAGGACGCCGCGAGGATCAGCGCCCAGCCGCCGGTGAACGCCCAGAAGACCGTCGCCGGGGCGGGCAGCAACCCGACCGCCAGCAGGGCGAGCGAGGCCAGTCCCAGGCCCAGCACCGTGCGCGGGCGTACCCCGCGCACCATCTCCCAGCCCCGGCTGCGCAGCCCGAGCCCGAGCCGTCGCACCAGAGCCACCAATTCGCGACCGTGGCTGCCCGTACCGCCGATGCCGCCGTCGACTCCGGCCAACGCCACCTGGTCCCGCCGCTCCATCGCGTCTGTCTCCTCGCGTAGCCGTTCATGTCCGCCGGTGCGGGTGCCCGCGATGCGGGCCGGCTAACCTGCGGATCGTGGCCTGCCGTGGGTCACCAGGACGCGGTCAGTGGCCGAAGAGGTGCCGGATCCGGCCGCCCCGTCCGGGCTCGGCGGTCCGCTCCTCCTCCTGCGGCTGTTCGGGCGCGACGGCTCGCGGATCGCGCGCGTAGGTCTGCGGCTCGGGCGGGTAGGCCTGCTGCTCCTGGGTGAGGGCCTGCGGGTCGAGCGCGTAGGTCTGGGGCTCGGGTCGGCCGGCCGCGTCGGCCGGTCGGCGGGGGTCGTCGCGCTGGACGGGCGTCGCGGGCGCGACCGGCCGCGACGGGACGGGTTCGACCGGAGCGGGGTAGCCCTCCGGGCGGCCCCTGCGGTGGGCGCCGAGCCGCACCGGGCGGGTCCGCCGGGCGAGGACGATCAGGGCCAGTCCGAGGCAGAAGAGCAGGGCGAGCGCCACCCCGGCGAGGAAGATCGCCAGGCTGTTGAGCGTCACCAGGTCGGATCCGAGGACGGAGACCTGGTAGTCGGGCCCGCCGTTGAGGTTGTCCGCGATCAGCAGGCCGGTGAACGCGCCGGCGGCGGCCATCAGCAGAAGTCCGAGCAGCAGCATGTCGGGAGTCCCTTCGGTCCGTTCGGCCCCCGGTGCCCTCCCCTCGCTGGGCCTCGTCTACCCGACCGACCGCGGCCCTAACATGCGGACCGCCCCCGGCCCTGCCCGATCGGGCAGGGCCGGGGGCGGTCGGATCAGACGCTCCGCCGCGACGCCTGCTCGGCGGCGTCGCCATCCCCGTCCTCGGAGCGGTCACCGCCGTCGGAGCGGTCACCGCCGTCGCCCGGGACCTGGCGGGCCCGATCGATGTGCTCGGTGTTCTTCTCGTCCACCTCGTCCTTGAGGTGGGAGAGGTCCTCGGACTTCCGGTGGGCCCGCTCGCGGTCGAACTCCTTCATGGGTCTGTCCTCCTGTGTCGCCGGCGGCCCGTGCCCGGACGGCTTCGCCGGGCCGCGGGTCAGTCGGGCCAGGTGCCGGTCAGGCGGCGGGTGCCGACCGCGCCGCCGCGGTCCACCGCGGCCTTCACGAGGGCGAACAGCGCTCCCTGCAGGGCGGCCGCGGTCAGCACCTCCCGCCAGGTGCGCTCCTGGTCGGTGGCCTCCGGCGCGTCCTCCTCGTGCCCGAGGAGCGCCCACAGGCGCCTGAACAGGGCCCCCGCGATCAGCCCGCCGAGAACGCCGAACAGGAGCCCGAGCGGCTTGTAGAGGATCTTGATCATCGCAGTCTCCCCGGATCGCACGACCGCCGTCGGCCGTCGGCCGTTCCATGCTGTGCGTCTGTCCGTCGGCGGGCCGGCCAATCCACCGGTGGCGGCCCGCCGGCCGGGAATCAGATGGCGAGCAGGTCGGTGAGGTCGTCGGCGTGCTCCTCCTCCTCTTCGAGGATGGACTCGATGAGGCGGCGGGTGGTCGGGTCGTGGTCCCCGAGCCAGCGGGCGATCTCCTGGTAGGTGGAGATGACGATGCGTTCGGCCAGCAGGTTGTGCTCCAGCATCGCCGTGAGGTCCTTCTCGTCCGGCGTGGTGTAGTCGGTGTGGGCACGACTGGCGAGGGTGCTGGGGTCGAAGTCGGGCTCGCCGCCGAGCTGCGCGATGCGTCCGGCGGCCCGCAGCGCGTGCTGCATCTCCTCGGCGGCGTGCTCGGTGAACTCGGCCGCCACCTGGGCCCGGTCGATGCCGGTGGCCGAGATGGCGTGCCGCGTGTAGCGCAGCCAGCAGACCACCTCGGTGGCGACCACGTCGTTCAGAACGGCGATCACCTTCTCGGTGTCGAGGCCGTAGGTGCTGGTCACCGCGCCCTCGGCCATCTTCTTCCGGGCCTCGTCCCGGATCCGGCTCACGTCGATGACGAAGTCGTCGCCTGCCACAGTGCACTCCCAAGGGGTCGGGGGGAAGGACGGTCCGGGCCACGTCTTCCCCCGGACGGGCGAGGACATTCCCACCCGTTCCGGACACCACCGGTTCGCAGCAAGGCCGCGGCAAGGCCCGGCACGGAGAGCGGCGGGCCGCGCCCGGTGCCGGGCCCGAGGTCTACCAGCGGTACCAGCGGCCCCGGCCGCCCGAACTGCTCGCGCCGCGCGCGACGAAGCCGAGCAGCCAGATGACCAGCACCGCGAGGGCCACCCACCAGAGGGCCTTCAGCGCGAATCCGGCTCCGAAGAGGATCAGGACCAGCAGCAGGACGAGCAGCAGAGGAACCATCCCGAACAGCCTCCAAGGTCGGTGTCACCAGTGGTGGCAGGCGTCTTCCCCCGGTCCGGAGTTCCACGCCCCCGCGTTCAGAGCGGCGCCGGCCCGCCGGATCCGGCGCCGCCCCCGGCGAGCACCTCGGCGCTGACCAGGCGGTGCCAGCCGTCCAGCGTGCGGGCCTGGTCGGTGGCGCGTGCGATGAGCCGGTCCAGGTCGTCGCGGTCGAGGCGGGGCTCCTCGTCGGCGATGGCGCGCAGCGCGCGCCAGAGGGCGGTCTTGCCCGCGACCCCGGTGCGCATCATCTCCAGCTCGACCAGGTCGGACAGCGGGGCGCGGTGGACCAGGGTGCCGTTGGGCTTGAGCCGCCCGATGCGTTCGCCGGCGATGCCCAGCCAGGTGCGGTAGTGCCGTACCGGCACGCCCAGCCGGTTCATGATGCGGACGAGTTCGTCGCGGTCCTCCTCGACCTGCCGGGCCAGCTCGCGCAGTTCGGCGGCGCGCCGGCTGTCGGCATGGGAGTCGGCCATCCGGCGCGCGAGTGCGGCGCCGCCGAACGCTCCGGTGAGGTGGTCGTTCAGGTAGACGCCCAGGGGCTGGGCCAGGAGTTGAGGTGACCTCACGTGACCTCCAGGGGCGAGGGTCTGTCGGGTCGGCGCTCGCGTGCCTCGCGACCGCGTCGCGGGCGCCCGGGCCGAACGGCGGTACTCCTCCCATGGTGCCCCTCGCTGCGGGGCTCCGCCCGGCGGGCGGGCCGGGCCGGGGGCGCGGTGGCCGCCCGGACCGGGCGGGGGTTCAGAGCCGCTCCTCCATCCGGATGGCCTCGCGGAGCGCCAGGTGGGCCTCGCCCTCGTGGCCCTCGTGCTGTTCGAGCAGGGCGGCGGCGATCGCGTCGAGCTTGCGCTGGATGGCGTGTTCGGCGCGGCGCTCGGCGTTCTTGAGCAGCGCCAGCAGGAGCAGGGTGATCGCGGTCATGGTGTCGCCGACGAGGATCTGCCACTCCGTCGACAGTCCGGCCGCGTGGACCGCGACGAAGGCGGCCACCAGCAGGACGCAGAACACGGAGAACGCCGGGGAGCTGGTGAGGTTGGAGGCGGCCTCGGCGAGCCGCTCGAACCGCCCGCGTGCACCGTCGCTCCGGGCGGCGGGGTGTGAGAGGGTCATGCCCCTCTGCCTATCACCCGCCGTGCGCGGACACGGGCGACGGCACGCGGGCCCACCCGTCGCCCGGCCACCGTCCCGGGCTCACCGAAGCGGGCGGGCGGGACGGCTCGGGCCGAGGGACGCGCCGGGGGACGCCACGAGCGCCGCGGCGCCGTGCCCCGCGCGCCCGTCGGTGACGCGGCGGAACTCCTCCGGGGTGATCTCGGTGAAGGGCGCGAACACGGAGGTGAAGGCGTCGTTCACCCACACGTCGATGGGGCCGAGTTCGTTCTCGACGCGCTCGGCGGCGGTCTCGACGGCGTCGGGGTCGGCGGTGTCGGCCTCGATCGTGATCACCGTCGCACCGGCCTCCCGGGCCTGCGCGGCCGCCGCTTCCAGGCCCGCCCGGCCGCGGGCGACCAGCGCGAGCCGGTCGCCCCGCTCGGCGAAGGCCCGGACGCAGGCGCGCCCGATTCCGGCACTCGCGCCGGTCACCACCACGGCCCGATCGGTGCGCCTCGATGCAGTCATGACCGTCGCCTGTCCGGCGCCGCGCAGGTCAAACGCGCCCGGCCCGGTCGCGTTCGGCCCGGGGCCGCCGTAGCGTCGGCGGCGGAGCGAACCGTGACGGACAGGAGGCGCCCGATGGCACCGACAGCGCTGTTCGACGTCGATGGCACCCTCCTCGACACGAACTACCTGCACACCCTCGCCTGGGCCGAGGCGCTGGCGCAGTACGGGCACACCCCGGCGATGGCGCGCATCCACGCGTCGATCGGCATGGGGGGCGACCAGCTGCTCGACCACGTCCTCGGCCGGGACCGGGACCGGTCCGGGGACGGTGACCTGAGCGCGGCCCACCAGGCGCTCTACGCCCGCTTCTGGCCCGTGCTGCGGCCCTTCGACGGGGCGGCCGCGCTGTTGCGCGCGGTCGCCGCCCGGGGGTGGACGGTGGTGCTGGCGAGTTCGGCCTCCGGGCGGGACCTCGCAGTGATGCGCGAAGTCCTCGACGCGGACGACGTGGTGGCCGCCGTCACCGGTGCGGACGACGTCGACGCGAGCAAGCCCGCCCCCGACCTCGTCCGGGCGGCGCTCGACAAGGCCGGCGCGCGGCCCGAGGAGGCGGTCTTCGTCGGGGACACCCCGTGGGACGTGCAGGCCGCGGCGACCGCCGAGGTGCCGTGCGTCGCCGTCCTGTCCGGCGGCTGGAGCGAACGGGACCTGCGGGCCGCCGGGGCGCTGGAGGTCCATGAGGACGTGGCGGCGCTGCTGGCGGGGCTGGCGGACAGCGCGCTCGGCCGGGGGCGCTGACGGACCGGTCCGTCAGCGCCCCCGGCGCGGTGCGGGCCCGTCAGCGCGGGAGGGCCGGCAGGACCTCGCGGCGGTAGTGGTCGAAGAAGGCCTCGTTGTCGGGGCCGATCTGGCCGACGTAGACCTCGTCGAAACCCGCGTCGACGTAGGACCGCAGCGTCGCGACGTGCTCGTCCACGTCGTTGCCGCAGGTCACCGCCTCGGCCACCATCTCGGGGGTGACCAGTTCGCTGGCCTGCTCGAAGTGGGCCGGGGTGGGGAGGAGTTGGGCGAGCTCGCCGGGCAGCAGTTCGGTCGGCCAGAGCCGGTGCACCAGGTCGACGGCCTTGTCCCGGTCGTCGTTCCAGCAGACCTTCACGCCGCCGATCACCGGCTTGCCGGCGCCGCCGCCCGCACGGAACGCGCCGACCAGGTCGCGGTCGGGGGTCATGGTGACGAAGCCGTCCCCGATCCGGCCCGCGAGGGCGGCGGCGTTCGGCCCGAAGCCGGAGACGTAGACCGGCGGTGCCTCGGCGGGGACGGTGTAGAGGCGGGCGTTGTCGACGGTGTAGTGCCGGCCGCGGTGGGACACCTGCTCGCCGGTGAACAGCTTGCGCATCACCTCCAGGGCCTCCTCCAGCATCTCGGCCCGTTCGTCGAACGAGGGCCAACGATCCCCGTGCACGTGCTCGTTGAGCGCCTCGCCGGTACCGACGCCCAGCGTGAAGCGCCCGCCCAGCAGGACGGCGGAGGTGGCGGCGGCCTGCGCCGTGACCGCCGGGTGCAGGCGGACCGTCGGACACGTCACGAGGGTGGTGACCGGCAGGTCGACGGTCTGCGAGAGGGCGCCGATCACCGACCAGACGAACGGACTGCTGCCCTGGGCGTCGTTCCACGGGTGGAAGTGGTCGGAGACGGCCAGCCGGGTGAAGCCGGCCTCGGCCGCGAGCCGGGCCTGGTCGAGCAGTTGGGCCGGGGTGAACTCCTCGCAGGAGAGGAAGTAGCCGTACTCGGTCATGGGTCTACCTGTCCTTCCGGGTGACGGTGGCGGCACGGACCGGCGATGCCCGGGCCCCGGCGCCGTGGTTCGGGGCGCCGGGGCCCGGGCATCGGGGCGGGTCAGCCGTGTCGCATGTCGTCCGGGTCCGCCGGCAGGGGCGGTGCGCCCTCACCGGTCATCCGCGCCTGGGGCCGCTCGCGCGGCGGCGCGTCGCCGAGTGCCGTGGGCCCGCCGGAGCCCTGACCTCCGGTGCCCTGACCGCCGGTGCCCTCGGGGGAGAGCCGGCCGCGCCAGCCTCCGCTCTCGCGGCCCTGTTCCTCGATGAAGCCCTTGAACCGCTTCAGATCGCCCTTGACCTGCCGGTCCAGGACACCGAGCAGGTCACCGGCCTTCTCGGCCATGCCCTTCGGGTGGAAGTCCATGGCCAGGCTCACCCGGGTGTGGGAGTCGTCGAGGCGCTGGAAGGTCACGACTCCCATCTGCTGGACGTCACCGCCGACGGTGCGCCAGGAGATCCGCTCGTCGGGGAGTTGGTCGACGATCTCGGTGTCGAACTCGCGGCGCGCACCCGCGACCTTCGTCGTCCAGTGCGAGTGCCGGTCGTCGGTCTGGCGGACCTCCTCCACGCCCTCCATGAAACGCGGAAAGTCCTCGAACTGCGTCCACTGGTTGTAGGCGCTGTGCAGCGGGACGTCCACGTCGATGGACTCCTTCACCTTGCTCACAACGGTCTCCTTCCGAATCGACAGGATCGGGCATTCCGTACACCGGCGCGCCTGCCCCGATCGCGGGCGCTCAATCAGGAGGTCACCCGGGCGGTCCCGGGGCCCGGCTCCGGCGTGCCGGTCACGCGGCCTGCGGGGAGCGGACGGGGCCGAGCAGGTCGGCGCGCTCCGTCTCCGACAGACCGCCCCAGACACCGTACGGCTCACGCACCTCCAGGGCGTGCCGGAGGCACTCTTCGCGGACGGGGCAACCCCGGCATATCCGCTTCGCCTGCTCCTCCCGGTCGTCGTGTGCCTGGCCGCGTTCACCGAACGGGTGGAAGAACAACGCGGTGTCGACGGAGCGGCACGCGGCGGCGAGCTGCCAGTTCCAACGGTGGTCGAAGGCGCCGGGCAGGCGCGAGATGTTGGTCAAGGGGTTCTCACCTCGGCTGGACGTGACCGGGAAGGGTCGGGAGTACGGGTGGCGAGGGGCCGGGCCGCCGGACGGCCTCGGCTGTGCGGGCGTGTGCCCGCTCCCGCCGATCCCACGCGTACCGGGGCTCCCCGGAACGGTCGCCGGTCGGCGCTCACCCGTCAGCGGTCCGCCGGCACGGCGCCGTCGGACGCCAGGCTCGCCCGCCTCCTCATGATCGCGTGGCCGGCGAGCGCCCCGCCGTAGATGGTGTAGCCCACGCCGATCAGCCAGGACTGCACCACCAGGACCGCGCCGACCGTCCCGTACGAGACCGCGTTGGAGACCAGCAGCGGGGCGAGGACCAGCCGGGAGAAGTACCGCAGCCCGGTCAGGGCGGCCATGGTGGCCAGCGCGCCGGGGAGCAGCCACAGCCAGGGGACGCGTGCGCCGAGCAGCAGGCGCTGCAGCCACCAGAACAGCAGGACGCCGCCGAGCACGGTGGCGGCCAGGCGCAGCGCGGGCTGGGCCGCGCTGCCCTGCCACGGGCTGCCGCTCCAGGCGGCGATGAGGATGTAGGCGGTCAGTCCGGCCAGGCCGAGGGCCTGGCGCCAGACGGCGTGCCAGGGGCCGCGTTCGAGCTGCCAGATGCGCTCGTAGACGGTCTGGACGGAGGCCATCAGGGAGATGCCGAAGACCGTCAGGGCGGCGAGGCCGAAGCCGGTGGTGGTGCTGAGGATCTGGCCGCGGGAGGCGAACAGGCCGCGGGTGGCCTGCGCGCCGCGGCCGGTCAGGCCCAGGCCGTCGGTGATCCACTGGCTGATTCCGCTGTTCCGGGTGGGCGGGGCCGCGGCGATCACGATCAGCAGCGGCACCAGCGTGACGAAGAACAGCGCGGCGAAGGCCATCGAGCGCTGCAGGAGTTCCACCGAGCGGCCCTGCTTCCAGACCTCCAGGGCGACCGAGGCGGCGCTGCGGCGCCCGGGCGCCACGGTCGCGCCCGCTGTGCCCGCCGTGCCCGGGGTCGCGTCCCGGTCCCGGTCCCGGTCCTCAGCCATGGTGGCCTCCACGCCGTCGTCCCCGTCCTCGCGCCTACCACGCGCAGGCTGTCGCAGACAGGGACGGCCTGCGCAATCAGCGGGTGGGCCCGGCCCAGATCCCGGCGTCGGGCTCGGTGTGGCGGTGGGCGATGGCGTCGGCGGCGATCCGGGCGGCCTGGACGCCGTCGGTGTCCAGCCGGCCGTGGCGGGCGGCGGCGAGGAGGAGCAGGCACTCGCCGAGGGCGTCGAGCTGGAACTGCCGGTTGACGTGGTTGCCCGCCGCGTCGAAGCCGCCCGGGTAGCCCGGCAGGTCCAGGGTGCGCCGGTCCGGGATGGCGGCGCCGGTGGTGGTGTACGCGGGGGCGAGGTCGGGGCCGTGCTCCCCCGCGGCGACGTCGGCGGTGAGGGCGTCGCGGACCAGGGCCAGCCCGGACAGGTCGTCCCAGGTAGATCTCGGCGGCCGTCACCAGGGCGCCGCCCGACATCAGCAGCGACAGGGACCGCTCGAAGCGGCCGTGGCGTACGTCGTGCACCGCGCGGGGCACGAGCCCGGGCAGCTGCCGCGCGGCCGGGGCCTTGGTCATCGCGCTCACTCCTTGCCGCTGCCGGGCAGGAACTCCTGGATCTTCGCCTTGAGGCCCTGCTTGACCATGGACCCGCGGTCGCTGTCGCCCTTGAGGACCGCCGAGGCGGCGGCGGTGATCTGGTCGAGCGAGGCGTGCGGCGGGATCGGCGGCACGGCCGGGTCGGTGCGGAAGTCGATGACGTACGGCCGCTCCGAGGCGAGCGCCTGGCGCCACACCGGCTCGACGTCCTCGGGCTTCTCCACCCGGGTGCCGTAGAGGCCCAGCTGGACGGCGAAGTCGGCGTACCGCACGTCCGGCAGGTGCTGGGAGGGCTCGAACTGCGGGGCCCCCTGCATGGCCCGCATCTCCCAGGTGACCTGGTTGAGGTCCTGGTTGTTGAGGACGGCGACGATCAGCCGCGGGTCCGACCACTGCTGGTAGTACTTCGCGACGGTGATCAGTTCGGCGAGGCCGTTCATCTGCATCGCGCCGTCCCCGACGATGGCGATGGCGGGGCGGTCCGGGTGGGCGAACTTCGCACCGATCAGGTACGGGACCCCGGGGCCCATGGTGGCGAGGGTGCCCGACAGGGACCCGCGCATCGTCCCGCGCATCCGCAGGTGGCGGGCGTACCAGTTGGCGGCGGACCCGGAGTCCGCGGCGATCATGGCGTTCTCCGGCAGCAGGGCGTCGAGGGCGTGCACCACGTGCTCGGGGTTGAGCGGGTCGGCGGAGACGGCGGCGCGCCGCTCCATGACCTCCCACCAGCGGGCGGTGTTCTCCTCGACCGTCTCCCGCCAGGACCGGTCCGTCTTCTGGTCCAGCAGGGGGATGAGGCGCTTGAGGGTCTCCGTCGCGTCGCCCACCACGTTCAGCTCGAACGGGTAGCGCAGGCCCACCATCGACGGGTCGACGTCGATCTGCACGGCCCTGGCCTTGCCGAACTCGGGGAGGAACTGGGTGTACGGGAAGCTGGAGCCGATCACCAGCAGGGTGTCGCAGTCGCGCATCAGCTCGTAGGACGGCCGCGTCCCCAGCAGGCCGATCGAGCCGGTCACGTAGGGCAGCGTGTCCGGCAGCACGTCCTTGCCGAGGAGCGCCTTCGCCACCCCGGCGCCGAGGATCCCGGCGACCTGCTCGACCTCGGCGCGCGCCCGCCGCGCACCCTGGCCGACCAGGACGGCCACCTTCTCGCCGGAGTTGAGGATCTCGGCGCAGCGGGCGAGGTCCGCGTCCGACGGCACCGGCGCGTACCGGCCGACACCGAGGCTGGAGGGCACCATCTTGAAGGCGTGGGCCGGCGGCCGGTAGTCGAGCTCCTGGACGTCGGCCGGGACGATCACGGCGGTGACGGTGCGGCTGGTGGCGGCGATGCGCATCGCCCGGTCCAGCACGTTGGGCAGCTGTTCGGGGACGGTGACCATCTCGCAGTAGGCGGAGGCGACGTCCTTGTAGAGCGAGAGGAGATCGACCTCCTGCTGGTAGGAGCCGCCCATCGCGCTGCGGTCGGTCTGGCCCACGATCGCGACGACCGGGACGTGGTCGAGCTTGGCGTCGTAGAGGCCGTTCAGCAGGTGGATCGCGCCCGGGCCGGAGGTCGCGGCGCACACGCCCGTCCGGCCGGAGAACTTGGCGTAGCCGACGGCCTCGAAGGCGGCCATCTCCTCGTGCCGCGCCTGCACGAACTGCGGCTTGTCGTCGGCCCTGCCCCAGGCGGCGAGCAGGCCGTTGATGCCGTCACCGGGATAGGCGAAGACGTGCTCGACGTCCCACTGCCGCAAACGTTCGAGGATGTAGTCCGAGACCTTCATCTGCTGGGCTCCGTTCGCAGCTCGACTCGCCGGCGGGGGGACCGGGAGAAACGCCCCGCGCTCTCGTCTGACCCGTCGGGGCCGGCCGAAACCCGGCCGGTGGAGGCCGCGGCCGCGGTGCCCGGACGCAGTCGCTCCTGGCCCGTGAGCGCCGCCCGGCGGGTTTCCGCCGCCCGCCCGGGCCGGGCCGCCGCGCCCGGTGGCGCCCCTGCTTGGCCGTCGCCAGACTGGGCAGACGGGTGCGGCGCCGGTCCCGCCGAGGGCACACCGGCCGCCGATACCCGTTCGCCGCGCCGCGCCGCCCCGTCGGCGCCCGGCCCAGACCGCCGCAGGGGACCCGCCGATGACCGCAGACCACGACCGACCGGCCCGGGGGCGTGACGAGACTCCGGAAGAGCGTGCCGACCGCCTGTGGAACGAGATGCTGCAGGAGGTGCGGGTCTGCCAGACGGGCGCCCAGATCCTCTTCGGCTTCCTTCTCGCCACCGCCTTCACCCCCCGCTTCGCGACACTGCCGGACTTCGACAAGCACCTCTACGTGGCCACCGTCCTGCTCGGCGCCTTCGCCACCGGCACGCTCATCGCCCCCGTGGCGTTCCACCGCTTCATGTCCGGCCACGGCATGAAGCCCGAGCTCATCCACGTCGCCGGGCGGCTCATCGGCCTCGGCCTGGTGCTGCTCGCCCTCACCATCTCGTCCGCGCTGCTGCTGCTCCTGCGCACCGCCACCGACAGCTCACCGGCGGCCTGGGTGCTCAGCGGCGCGGCGCTGGCGTGGTTCTGCGTCTGCTGGCTCGTCCTGCCCCGTTCGGTGCTGCGCCGTCACGCCCACCGGAGGGACCGGGACCGCTGAGCCTCCGCCGGGCCGGGGCCCGGACGCGCGCCGCCCGGTTTGCGCTCCCGTCCATCGGGCAGCCGCACCGCCGACCCAGGCCGGGCGCCCGGAGAGCGGCGGCCCGGCCCCTTCCAGGACGGAGAGCGTGCCATGACGATCAACCCCGGACCTCCCGAGCACCGCCCTCACGCGCCCCTCGTCACCGGGACCCCGAATCCGGGGCCGCCGGTGGAGCACGGGCGCGATGCCAAGGACGCCGCGCTGGACGCCGCCCGGGCTCCTGACCCGAACGGAGCGCTGACCACCGACCAGGGCGTGCGGGTCGACGACACCGACAACTCGCTGACGGTCGGCGATCGCGGGCCCACCCTGCTGGAGGACTTCCAGCTGCGGGAGAAGCTCACCCACTTCGACCACGAGCGGATCCCCGAGCGGGTGGTGCACGCCCGCGGGGCGGGCGCCTACGGATTCTTCGAACCCTACGCGTCGCTCGCCGAGTTCACCTGCGCCGACTTCCTCCAGGAGGCCGGCCGGCGCACTCCGGTCTTCGTCCGGTTCTCGACCGTCCAGGGCCCGCGCGGCTCCGCCGACACCGTGCGCGACGTCCGCGGCTTCGCCACCAAGTTCTACACCCGCCACGGCAACTACGACCTGGTCGGCAACAACATGCCGGTGTTCTTCATCCAGGACGCCGCCAAGTTCCCCGACTTCGTGCACGCCGTGAAGCCGGAGGCCCCGAACGAGATCCCCACCGGCGCCTCCGCCCACGACACCTTCTGGGACTTCTGTTCGCTCCAGCCCGAGTCCACCCACATGCTCATGTGGGCGATGTCCGACCGGGCCATCCCCCGCAGCTACCGGATGATGCAGGGCTTCGGCGTCCACACCTTCCGCCTGGTGAACGCCGACGGTCGCGGGACGTTCGTGAAGTTCCACTGGCGGCCGCTGCTCGGAACGCACTCCCAGGTCTGGGACGAGGCCCAGCTCACCGCCGGACGCGACCCGGACTTCCACCGCCGCGACCTGTGGGAGGCGATCGCGGACGGCGACTTCCCGGAGTACGAGCTCGGCGTCCAACTGATACCGGAGCAGGACGAGTTCGCGTTCCCCTTCGATCTGCTCGATCCGACGAAGCTGGTGCCGGAGGAGCTCGTGCCGGTCCGGCCGGTCGGGCGGATGGTCCTGAACCGCAATCCGGAGAACTTCTTCGCCGAGACCGAGCAGGTCGCCTTCCACACCGCCAACATCGTCCCCGGTATCGACTTCACCAACGACCCGCTGCTCCAGGGCCGCAACTTCTCCTACCTCGACACCCAGCTCATCCGCCTGGGCGGCCCCAACTTCTCGCAGCTGCCGGTCAACCGGCCGCTGGCCGACGTCCGGGTCAACCACCGCGACGGCCACGGCCAGCAGACCATCCACCCCGGTCACGGTTACTCGCCCAACTCCGTGGGAGGCGGCTGCCCGTTCACCATGGGCGGCGGCCGGCTGCCGGAGGGGGTATTCCAGCACTACCAGGAGCGGGTCGACGGCCGGACGATCCGGCGCCGCAGCCCCAGCTTCGCCGACCACTACAGCCAGGCCACCCTGTTCTGGCGCAGCATGACCGGCTGGGAGCAGGAACACATCACCGCCGCCTTCGCGTTCGAGCTGGGCAAGGTGGTCGACGAGGAGGTGCGGCGGCGCACCGTCGGCAACCTCGTGCACGTCGACCCCGTCCTGGCCGCGGAGGTCGCCCGGCGGATCGGCGTGCCCGAGCCGGAGCCGGCGGAGCTGGACGCCCCGGCGCAGGAGGACGCCGGCGCGGCCGGGCCGCTGGTCTCCCCCGCGCTGAGCCTGGAGCACCTGCGCGGCTCCGGCATCCGCACCCGCAAGGTCGCCGTGCTGGTCGGCCCCGGCGCGGACGCCGACCAGGTGCGGGCCGCGCACGAGCACCTGGGTGCACTCGGCGCCACGGTGGAGACCCTCGCCGCACACGGCGGCGAACTGCCCGCACGGGACGGCGGCCGCCTCGTGGTGGACCGCCCGCTGCCCACCACCGCGTCCGTCCTCTACGACGCCGTGGTGGTACCGGACGGCACCGGCGTCCTCTACGACGCCGTGATCGTGCCGGGCGGCACCGGACCCGACCTCACCGCCGATCCGGACGCCGTACGGTTCGTCACCGAGGCGCTGCGGCACGGCAAGCCGGTGGCGGTCCTCGGATCGGGCGCCGGGCTCGTCCGCGCAGCCGGGGCCGGCGATCCGACCGACCTGGCCGGGGTCGCCGTCCGCGGCTCCGGGGAGCCGGCCGACGAGGACTTCTGGGACGGCTTCGCCCGCCTGCTGGAGCGGCACCGCTTCCCGGAGCGCTGACCGCCCGGTCATGACGCGCCGTTGGCGGCCCCGTCGAGGGCCGCCAACGGCGCGTCGGGGCCCGGGGGTACGGCCGGGTCCCGGCGGACGCGGGTCGGCCCGTGTGATCGCCGGAGAGCCGGGCAGACGCGGGGGCGTCCCGTTCCGGCGTAGGAGGAGAGTGTCATGGCCGACTCGGTGAAGGCGTCCGCGAAGAGGTCGCAACAGCCACCGCAGACCGGGGACTCGCCCGGTGGCGAGGTCATCGAGACGGACGTGCCGGCCAGACTCGACCGGCTGCCGTGGTCCCGCTGGCACTGGCGGATCGTGATCGGCCTGGGGACCGTCTGGATCCTCGACGGTCTGGAGGTCACGATCGTCGGCAACATGGCGGCCCGGCTCGCCGAGCAGGGCAGCGGCGTCAGCATCTCGACGACCCAGGTGACCACCGTCGCGGCCGCCGTGTACGTGGCGGGTGCGTGCAGCGGCGCCCTGTTCTTCGGCTGGCTGACGGACCGGCTGGGGCGCAAGAAGCTCTTCATGCTCACCCTGGCCGTCTACCTGGTGGCCACCGCCGTCACGGCGTTCTCCTGGAGCGCCTGGTTCTTCTTCCTCTGCCGCTTCTTCACCGGCTTCGGCATCGGCGGCGAGTACGCGGCGATCAACTCCGCGATCGACGAGCTGATCCCGGCCCGGGTGCGCGGCCGGATCGACCTGATCATCAACGGCAGCTTCTGGATCGGCGCGGCGCTCGGCGCCTTCGCCTCGATCGCGCTGTTGAACACCGCGCTGTTCGCCACCGACGTCGGGTGGCGGCTCGCCTTCGCCATCGGCGTGGTGCTGGGCCTGGTGATCCTGCTGGTGCGCCGGCACGTCCCGGAGAGCCCGCGCTGGCTGTTCACCCACGGGCGCGCCGCGGAGGCGGAGGAGGTGGTGGCCGAGGCAGAACGGATCGTGGAGGAGGAGACCGGCCGCGCCCTGCCGCCGGTCGAGGGGGACCCGATCCGCATCCGCGAGCGCGGACCGCTCGGCTTCATCACGATCGCCCGTACGGTGGTGGGCAGTTACCCGCGCCGCACGGTTCTGGGCCTCGCGCTCTTCATCGGCCAGGCCTTCCTCTACAACTCGGTGACGTTCGGCTACGCGGTCATCCTCACCAAGTACTTCGAGGTGCCGGAGGGCGACACCGGCTACTACTTCGCGGTGATCGCGGTCGGCAACTTCCTGGGCCCGCTGCTGCTCGGCCACTTCTTCGACTCGGTCGGCCGCAAACCGATGATCGCCGGCACCTACATCGGCTCCGGCCTGCTGCTGTTCGGCACCGCCGCCCTCTTCCAACAGGGCTCGCTGTCCGCGGTCAGCATGACGGCCTGCTGGACGGCGGTGCTCTTCCTGGCCTCCGCCGGGGCGAGTTCGGCCTACCTGACCGTCAGCGAGATCTTCCCGCTGGAGACCCGGGCGATGTGCATCGCCTTCTTCTACGCCGTCGGCACGGCGGTGGGCGGCATCAGCGGGCCGCTGCTGTTCAACGGGCTGGTGAGCAGCGGCAAGGTGTCCGACACGACCCTCGCGTTCTGCATCGGCGCCGCCCTGATGACCGCCGCCGGGCTGGTCGAGGCCGCGATCGGGGTCCGGGCCGAACGGCGCAGCCTGGAGTCGCTGGCCGCGCCGCTCAGCACCGTCGGCGCGGCGAAGAGCACCTAGGCCGATGAAGATCCTGCCGACACTGCGGGCGGCGTGTCGGCGGCACGTGGCGTAGCTGTGGGTGGCTCCGGTGGCTGCTGGCTACGGGGGGTGCTTGTGTGGGTGCGAAAGGTAGCTGTGGGGGGCCACTGACGATGGGATCTTCGATGCGGCGGCTGTCTGCTGGTGCTCGTTCTGTTTGTGCTGTTGCTCTTGCTGGGGCGTTGGGTGTGGCTGTGCTGGCGGTGCCGGCGGGCGCTGCCACTGGTAACACGTGTGGCGGTGCGGTCTCGGACTGGGTCGGTGAGGGCGAACTCGACAAGGCGTTCGAGGGGAGTGTGACCTTGCCGGGCGGGTCGACGCGGGCCATCTCGATCGCGCCGCAGGCGCTGGGGAGCACGCTGGTGAGGACGGAGGTGACGGCTTCGGCAGATGAGTCGCGTGCGGCGGTGGGGAACTTCGTCCTGCGCATCAACAGCCTGGGGCGCGGGCAGATCACCTTCCCCACCTACGCGGGGGAGACCGGCGTCACCAACGGGACGCTCTGCCCCGTCGGCACCCGGGTCACCAAGATCACGGGGAAGGTCTCCACCGCCGGGGTCGAGGGCAAGCTCGACTTCACCGCTTCCCGTACCTGACCCCGAGGCGCTGACGCGCACCATGACGGCGGTTCTGCCGGCCTGCGGCTCCTCGGAGCCGGTCACGCCGGCAGGGCCGCCGTCGTGGTGGGCCGGGACTTGGGGCGTCGGCCGAGCAGCACGCCCACCCCGACGGCGGCGAGCGCGGAGACGGTGCCGCCGAGCAGGAGTCCGTAGCGTGGGCCCGCCGCCTGGCAGAGCCAGCCGATGCCGGGCGCGGCCAGCGGGGTGGTGCCCAGTGAGGCGAGCATGTAGAGGCCCATGACCCGACCGCGCAGCGCGGGGGCGACGGCGAGCTGCAGTCGGGCCTTGGCGGCCGTCATGAAGAGCAGGAGCGCCGCTCCGGTCGGCACCAGCGTCAGGGCGAAGGTGGGGAAGTCGGGCATCAGGCCGCTCGCGGCCTCCAGTGTCCCGAAGGCGAGCGCGTAGCCGGCCGTGTGCCGCCAGCCGCGGGGGCGCGCGCGGGCCGCGAGCAGCGAGCCGGTCACCGCGCCAACGGCCAGCGCGGCGGAGCCGATGCCGAAGGCGGCGTCCGGGCAGTGGAAGACCTCGGTGGCCATCAGCGCGGTGGTGATCTGGAAGTTCATCCCGACGCCGGCGACCAGGGCCACCAGCACGAGTGTCAGGCCCAGCTCGGGGCGCTCGCGCACGTACCGCAGCCCGGCCCGCACCTGCCGCCCGGCGCCCGCGGAAGCCGGTGGCGGGCGCAGCGCGCGGGTGTCCATGCGCAGCAGGGTGGCCAGGACCACGGCGTAGGAGAGGGAGTTGAGGGCGAAGGCCGGCGCGACGCCGAAGGCGGCGATGACGGGGCCGGCCAGTGCGGGGCCGGCCACTCGGGCGAGGTTGAGCACCGCGCTGTTGAGCGCCAACGCGCTCGGCAGGTCGTCGGGCTCGACCGCTTCGGCGATGAAGGCTTGCAGGGTGGGCTTGTCGACGACCATGGTCAGGCCCAGCGCGAGGCAGAGCGCGTAGACGGCGCCCAGGGTGGCGGACCCGGTGGCGGTGAGCAGGGCCGCGGCGAGGGCGAGCGTGCCGTGGACGGTCTGGGTGAGCAGCAGCAGCCGGCGCTTGGGGAAGCGGTCGGCGAGCGATCCGCCGCAGGCGCCGAAGAGCAGTATCGGCAGCAGTTGCAGGGCGGTGGTGATGCCCAACTGTGTCCCGTCGCCGTGGGACAGCCGCAGGACGAGCCAGCCCTGGGCGATGTTCTGCATCCAGGTGCCGGTGTTCGACACCGCCTGGCCGATCGCGAGGAGGCGGTAGTTGCGTCGGCGCAGCGGCGCTAAGGCCGATGTCCGTACGGGTGGGGTCGGCGCGGCGGATGCCCGGGGGTGGGCCATCGCTACACCCGGGTCAGCCTGGCCACGCAGGCGGCCACGACGGCCGGGGTGACCTCGCTCATCTGCTCGCGCCAGCCGACGTTGGCGTTGACCTCGCAGATCGTGAACCCGCCGTCCGCTTCGAAGAGCAGGTCCACGCCCGCCACCGCCAGGCCGAGCACCTGGGCGGCGCGGACGGCCAGTGCCTCACCCTCGGGGTGCAGGCCGGGGCAGAGCACGGAGGTTCCGCCGAGCGCCAGGTTAGACCTCATCCCGCCGTCGGCGGCGGAGCGGACCTGGGCCGCGACGACTCGGCCGTCGACCACCACCACCCGCAGGTCGCGGCCGTGCGAGTGGGAGACGTACCGCTGGAACAGGTACGGGTACTCCGCCTTGAGGCTGCCGTGGACCTCCAGCAGCATCTGCGCGTCGGGGGCCAGGAACACCTGCCCGCCGCGCTGGCCGCGCACCGACTTCACCACCGACGGCACCGAAACCCCCGCCGCGATCACATCCTCCAGCCCCGCGTGCGCGTAGCTGTGGCTGTCGGGAACGGGAAGACCCGCCAGGGCCAGCTGCTGCAGCTGCCAGAACTTGTTCACCCCCGCCAGCACCGCCTCCAACGGGTTGAGCAGCACCGTGCCCATCGCCACCAGATGACGCAGCAGCGTGCCCTCCCGGTCGGTGCTCAGGCTCGGGGACGCCAGCCGGGCGTAGACCACACCCGGCGCCTCCAGCAGGTAGCCGCCCAGATCCCGCAGCGTCAGCTTCCCGCCCTCGATCCCGAGCAGCAGCTCATCGGTGCGCCACACCGCGAACCGGCCGGGCAATGCCTCCTCAAGAGCCGCGGCGAGGTCGCCGACGATGCCGTTCTCCAGCAGCCCCGGACCCGTCAGCAGCCAGCACTGATCGCCCGCCCGGCCGCCGAGACGCCGCCTCGCCGGGGCATCGCTCACCGTCACCGCAGCAGCTCCTCACCTGGCCGTACCCACAACCCAGCGATGCTGACACCCAACGCCCGGATTGGGCAGGCATTGCGCCGGACAGCGGCGCGGCGGGCCGGGTCGGGGCGCGTCAGCAGCCGAAATCAACTGCCTGTACCCGGGACCTCGACCGGGCGGAGAGCCTCGATACCGGCGACCGGGCACCGCCACCTGGCGTAACCGACGCGACCCGGACGGGCGACAGAGCAGCATCCAGGCCCTCGCGGCTCACCGAACGCGAGATCGTGGGTACACCCCCGCTCCCGACTCCAAGGACGTCCGTGATGCGCTTTCGTACCTGCCTCGCCGTTGCCCTGACCGGGCTCACCCTCACCGTCAGCCTGCCGACGTCGGCCACCGCCGCGACCGGCCAGTTCGTCTACACCTACGAGAGCGGCGGCAAGACCATCGACGGCAGCCTGAAGGACCCGCAGGGCCGGGTGTGCATCAACCTGGACGAGGTCGCCGAGCCGGCCACGCCCGCGCACTCCCCGCGCAACCGGACCAGCTCCATCGCGACGGTGTTCACCGACAGCGACTGCGACGGCGAGTCCTTCACCCTGAAGGCGGGCGGTGGCAAGGGCGGCGCGAACCTCAAGTTCCGCTCCGTCATGTTCAACAAGTAGGCCGTCCCGCCCACGCGTGCCCCGTGCCCGCTGCGTCGCACTACGACGCAGCGGGCACGGGGCAGCCGACGCATCACACCGGTGGACGTTTCCGGCCAAGGACGGGTCGGTCCAGCGGTTCTTTTCACAGACCCAGATCTTCATCGGCCTTCTAGGGGCGGTTGCGAGGCCGCGGACCCGGGGGGACTTCGCAAACGCCCTCTGCGCCCGGGCGGGCCGTCAGACCACGGCCGGCGCGGCCGCCTTGGCCGCCGTGGCCGCTCCGCCGGGCGACACCGGGCGCTCGGCTCGGCGAACGCCCGGTCGAGGATCGTGCTCCGGCCCCCACTCCCCTCGTGGTGGGGGCCGGAGCGGGCCTCAGTCGCGCCGACGAGAGAGAGCATGCCAAGGGGGACGGCCGGACGGCCATGCATTAGCCTCTGAGCCTAATAGTCAACAACGCGGCAGGTCAGGATGGCTGCGGGGAGCCGGAGGAAGGTTCGTGATCGCACTGAGGTTCGGGGTCGCGGACCTCGCGAGGACCCGGTTCGTCATATCCCCGCTCGACCATCTGCTGGCCGGTTCGGCCCGGTTGGGCGTTCACCAGGGCAACGGGTCGCGCAGCGAACGCTGGTGGCGGGACGCCCGCCGCCACGTGCCCCACCGGGCCGTGCGCTTCCTCGAAGTGGTCAACGCGAGCCCGATCGGCATCCCCGACTTCATGGTGGCGGACCTCGACGCCGTCCGCCGCCAGCTGACCGACGAGCTCGACGCGCTCCTCTCGGTCCCGCAGCAGACCGTGGAGGAGGGTGTCGCGATCTTCGGCGACCGCCTGGGACTCCCGGCCGCCCTGGCCCGGTTGCGCGACGACGGCAGCCGGGGCCTGCGCGAGGTCAGCGACGGCGCCTGGGCGCTGTTCCAGGCCTGCCTCGCCCCGGACTGGCCCGACATCCGCCGCGCCCTGGAGGCCGACATCGCCGTCCGGGCCCGCACCGCCGCCCGCTCCGGGATCGGCGAAATGCTCGGCACGCTCCACCCGAAGGCCGTCTGGCGGGACGAAGGGGTGCTGGAGTGCACCCTCGGCGAGCTGGAGGGTTCCTTCGAACTCGGCGGCCGGGGCCTGGAACTGCGGCCCAACTACTTCGTCCAGCGGAGCATCAGCCTGCTGGCCGAGCCGGACCGCCAGAGCCTGCTGCTGCACCCGATCGCCCTTCCGGCCGCCGAGCCCGCGGCCCGGACCCCGGCCGCCGACGGCCTCGCCGCCGTGCTCGGCCCCGCCCGGGCCCGCGTCCTGCGCGCCATCGCCGGCAGCGCCTGCTCCACCACCGAGCTCGCCCAGCGGCTGGGCGTCACCCCGCCCTCCGCCTCCGCCCATGCCACCGCCCTGCGCGCGGCCGGCCTGATCGCCACCCAGCGCGAGGGCAAGCAGGTCCGCCACGCCCTCACCGACGTCGGCCACGACCTCCTCCTCGACAACCCGCCTCCCCCGCCGCAGGCCTGAGCACCGGCCGGTGTCCGCACCAGGTCCCGGCTGGAACCTCCGCGACGCATCCACGCGGCGGTCCCGGCACCCGCCTGCCGCGTGATCGCCTACCGGCGGGTCCGGGCCCGGAGCACGCGGCGCTGCCACGACACAGCCGTCCCCGCCCGGGTCAGCCGCCGCGGACGCGCTGGCCGAGCGGGGACGGCACTTCGAGCCAGACCAGTTTCCCGCGGCCCGCGGGCAGCGAACCCCAGGCCCTCGCGAGCCGGCCCACGATGCGCAGGCCGTGCCCCCCGGGCCGCCCCGGGACGATGGCCGGCCGGACCCGCGGCGGCACCGGGCTGGCGTCCACGACCTCGACCCGCAGCCGCTCGCCGTTCCAGCTCAGCCGCAGCTCCCGGGGGCCGCCCGGGGCGTGCAGACAGGCGTTGGTGACGAGTTCCGAGACCATCAGCAGGACGTCCTCGGTCACCGCACGCTGCTCCTCGTCGTCGGCGGGCAGCCAGTGCCACTCCTCCAGGATCCGGCGGCTGAACTCGCGGCAGCGCCGCACCGCGCCCTCGCCGCCGTCGAGCAGGAGACGCTCGGAGTACTCGGGTGCGGGCCCCCGGCCGGGGGGTATCGGAACGCCGGACCGGTCGGGAACGGGGCCACTCGGGGAGCGGTTCATCCCGGCCTCCCCGAGGAGTCGCGCAAGCCCGGGGAGTCGCGGAGGCTCGGGGAGTCGCGGAGGCCCGGGGCGGGCGGCCCGGCGACGATCCGCCCGGTGCCGTCGGCCGTCGGGCGGCCGGCGCCGTCCACCCGGCCGGGACCGGGGGCGGCGTGCCGGACCCGCTCCCCCGCCCCTCGGGTGGGCTGCTCGGCTGGCCTCCGCATGGCTGGCTCCCGGTCGGGTCCGGACGGCGGCGGGCCGTCCCGACCATCGTGGCGCGTGGCACGGGCGAGCGCGCGGACGCCGGTCGACGACCGGTCGTCGGGAACCGGCCGAACCGACGCCCCGGGGGCGGCGGGCACCCTTCTCACCTGCGCCTCGGGCATGGTTCGCGCCTGCCCGGCTCCGGCCCGGTCACACCTGCCGGGCGTTGCGACACTCCCCGCCCGCGACGAATCCGGCACGACCGGGCCCGCGCCGGACCCTTCGGCACCGGGTTCCGCGACGAACCCCGCACCACCGGGTGTGGAACCGGGCGAACCGGGCAGACGCCGGTCGGGGCGAGCGACGCCCGAGTCCACGAGAGAGCCGGACTCCACGAGAGGGAGTGAGCGACACGATGGGTGCCGACGACAAGCTGCGCAACGCCGGTGAGAAGGTCGAGGGCAAGATCAAGGAGGCCGCCGGCAAGGCGACCGGTGACCGCACCATCGAGGCGAAGGGCCGGGGCGAGCAGGCCAAGAGCGACCTGAAGCAGGCCGTGGAGAAGGTCAAGGACGCCGGGAAGCACTGACCCGGACCCCACCCGGCCCGGCGACCGCCCCCTGGCGGTCGCCGGGCCCGCCCGGTTCCGGGCGCCTGCTCCGGAGGGGAAACCCGACGGACGAGCAGGCCCCCGCAGGAAAGGCGGCCCTCGCGCATGGACACCCGCGGACCGGCCCGGCGGCCCCGGCCGCCCGCAGTCAGGCGGCCCCGGGTCCGCACACCGCCGGCCCGGCCGTCACCGAAGGGCGACGGCGTCCCGCCGGGCCTGCGGAAGGCCGCCGGCTACACCTGGCGGCTGCTGCTGATCGGCGTAGCCGCCTACCTGGTCGTCATGCTGCTGGCCCGCCTCGAACTGCCGGTCGTCGCGGTCTTCCTGGCGCTGGTCATCACCTCCGTGCTGCGCCCCGCCGTCGACCTGCTGGCCCGGGCACTCCCCCGCCCGCTCGCCGTCCTGCTGGCCTTCCTGGTGGCGATCGCCCTGGTCACCGGCGTCCTGACACTGGTCGGCACGACCGTCGCCGGCGAGTGGAACCGGCTGAACACCGAGCTGCACGGCGGTCTGGCCCGGCTCGACGACTGGCTCTCCGGTGCCCCCTTCCACCTGCGGCAGGGCGCCGTCACCGACTTCCGGGCGAAACTCGGCGACTTCGTGGACGCCCACCGCTCGACGCTGATCAGTGCCGCCATCAGCAGCGCCGGCCGGGTCGTCGAACTGGTCACCGCGGCCGCCCTCGCGGTGTTCTGCTCCGTGTTCTTCCTGCACTCCGGCGACCGGATGTGGGCCTGGGCGGAGCGCCAGCTGCCCGTCCGCGCCCGGCCCGTGTGGGGCCGGGCGGGCCGCACCGCGTGGCGCACCTTCGCCGGGTACACCCGGGGCGTCCTGATCGTCGCGGCGACCAACGCCGTCCTGGTCGGCATCGCCCTGACCGTGCTGCAGGTGCCGCTGGCACTGCCGCTGGTCGTCCTGGAGTTCGTCGCCGCCCTCATCCCGCTGATCGGCTCCCCGATCGCGCTGGCCGTCGCCGCACTGGTCGCGCTGGCCGCGCGCGGCCCGGTGGTGGCCCTGCTGGTGCTCGGGCTGATCGTGGTGATCGGCCAGATCGAGGGCCATCTGCTGCATCCGCTGGTGCTGGGCTGGTCGGTGCGGATCCATCCGGTGGTGATCGCCCTGTCGGTGACGGGCGGCGCCGTGCTGGGCGGGGTGCTGGGCGCGGTGGTCGCGGTACCGGCGGTGTCGGTGGCCTGGGCGGTGATCAGCGAGCTCCGGACCCCAGGGCCGACGCCTCCGGAACCCGACCACCCGCCACCCCGCCACTGAGGCCCGGCGGCGGCCGCCTGACGGCCGTCGGCCGCGCCCCCGGACCGCGTCAGCCCGCCGGGCTGTCGGCCGGGGCGTCGGCCCAGGAGGCCAGGATGCGCAGCGCGTCGTGGCTCGGCGAGCCGGGTTCGGCGGACCGGACGACGAGCTGCTGGTCGGTGTCGGTGGTGCTGGCGAGGGTGTCCCAGTCGAGGGTGAGGTCGCCGACCACGGGGTGGTGCAGCACCTTCGTGCCGACGCCGCGGAGGGCGACGTGGTGGGCGGCCCACCAGGTGGCGGGGGCGGGGCCCCCGGGGGCCCCGCCCCCCCCCCCGGGGGGGGGGGGGGCGGGGGGGCGGGGGGGGGGGGGGCCCCCCCCCCGCCGGGGCGCCCCCCCCCGGGCGCGGCCCCCCCCCCGGGGGCGGTGCACCACCTTCGGCCCCCCCCGGCGGCGGCCCCCGGGGGGGCCGCCCCCGGGGGGGGGGGGGCGGGCCCCCGGGGGCCCCGCCCCCGCCACCGGTCGGAGGAGCAGGCCGGGCGGCGGGCGCTTAGCGGGCCGACGCCCGGAAGGCGTCCAGCGCCGCGTCGAGCGCCCGGTCGGCGGGTACGGCGACGTCGGGGACGACCCCGACACCCTCCCAGTTGGTGCCGGTCACCGGGCTGATGGTCCGGGCGGTCGGCACGGTCACCATGATGTGCTCGGTGACCGGGTACCGGGCCGTGGGGTGGGCGCCGCCCCGCGTGGTCTCGCCGATCAGGGTGGCCCGGCCGTGCGCCTGGAGGGTGTAGGCGACGTCCTCGCCCCCGGAGAAGGTGACGGCGCTGGTGAGCACGTACACCGGGCGGTCGAGGTAGCGGGGCGCGGGCAGGTGGGCGGACGTCCAGAACTGCCGCGTCGCCCCGGAGGCGCGGTCGTAGATGTCGTTGAGGTGGACCTGGTCGTCGGGGAAGAAGTAGCTGCACCACATGGCGGCCCCCTCGGGCGCGCCGCCGCGGCACGCGCGGAGGTCCAGGACGAGGGCGCGGCTGCCGGCGGCCAGTTGCAGCGCGGCGCCGACCACGGCCGCGCCGCCCTCGGCGTCCGGTATGAGGCGGACGTCGACGTACGCGACGCCGTCGTCCAACTGCTCGACCCGGCGCACGCCCTGGTTCGCGGCCCGGAGCATCGCGAGGAACGCGGCCCGCCCGGCGTCCTCGTCCGCAGGCTCCAGCGACTGGGGCTCGTCCACCCAGAGCAGCCGCAGGTGCTTGTCCGGGCAGACCTCCTGGAGGTCGGCGGTCACCGCCTCGCACAGCGCCGGCCCGTCCAGGCCGTCGTACGCACCGGCCTGGAGCCGACGCCGGATCGCGGCGTCGATGGACTCGGTCTTCTCGGCGAAGACGTACCCGGTGGCGATCCGCCCCAGGGCCTGCTCGATGATCTGTTCGTTGTTAGGCATCGCGGGCGATGCTAGAGCCTGGCCGGGACATGATCAACGGTTTTTCGCCGGTGCGGGACACCGGCCGGGTCCGCCCGACCGCCCGTCGGAGGGCCTCGCCCCGCGCCTCCCGCCCCGGTCCGCCGCCGGGCCCGGCAGGTCAGTCGCGGTAGGCCGCCGTGGCGAGCTGGACGAACGAGCGGATCAGCGGGTTCGCGTCGCCCTCCCGCCAGGCCGCCACCACCCGGCTCGGCGCCATGTCGGCCAGCGGGACCACGGCCAGCTCCCCGGGCGGCCGGTGGCCGAGCGGCGCCATGCCGACGGTGCCGTTCCAGAGCACGGCCTGCAGGCACTCCTGGACGGCGCGCACCACGGGGCCCTCCCGCGGCTCGCCGCCGTTCCAGTACGAGCGCCAGAGGGGGTCGGTGCCGTCCGGGAACTGGAACCAGCGCCGGCCGGCCAGGTCGGCCAGCTCCAGGCGGTCGCGCCGCGCCAGCGGATCGTCGGCGCGCAGCACCGCGCCCACCCGGTCCGCGCGCAGCTCGTGCACCGTCAGGCCGGCGCCGTCGAAGGGGCCGCGGGTCAGCGCGACGTCGACCAGTCCGGCGCGCAGTCCGCAGGTCGGATCGGTCAGGTCGGTCTCGCGGATCCGGATCTCGACCTCCGGGTGCCGCCGGCCGTAGGCGGCGGCCAGCCGCCGCGCTCCCCGGTCGAAGCTGTCGGCGAGGATGCCGACGGTGATGGTCGCGGCGCCCGACGCCGCGGCCACCCGCAGCCGGATCTGCTCGGCCCGGTCGAGCAGCGTCCGCGCCTCGTCCAGGAGCACGGCGCCGGCCGGGGCGAGCGAGACGCCCGCGGCGGAGCGGTACAGCAGCACGGCGCCGAGGTCGGTCTCCAGCTGCTTGATCGCCCGGCTCAGCGGCGGCTGGCTCATGTGCAGTCGGGCGGCGGCCCGGCCGAAATGGAGTTCCTCGGCGACGGCGACGAAGTAGCGCAGCGTGCGTAGCTCCATGGTGCAACGATACCGGCGCGGTATCGGCGGCCCGGAACGGGTCTTGGACGGCCGCCGCGCCCCGGCGGTGGAATCGGGGCATGACGAACGAACCGAGGACCGGCGAACGGCCGGCGGAGCCCGTGGTGTCGGTGGTCGGCCCGGGCGAGGGCGAGACGATCCTCCTGGGCAGTACCCGACTGCGCATCCTGGAGGACGGCAGCACCACCGGGCACCGGCTCGGGATCGCCGAGTCCGTGCTCGCACCGCACACCCCCGGACCGCCGCAGCACCGTCACTCCCAGCACGACGAGGGCTTCTACGTCGTCTCCGGCACGGTGCGGTTCACCGTCGGGGAGCGGGAGCACGACGCGACGCCGGGCACCCTGGTGATGGTCCCGCCCGGCGCCCCGCACACCTTCGCCAATCCGACCGACCAACCGGCCGTCATGCTCAGCACGTTCACGCCGGACCTCTACGTGCAGTACTTCCGCGACCTCCAGGACATGATCGCCGGCGGCGGGGCGCTGACCCCGCGGGCCCACCTCGGGGTGATGAGCCGCTACGCCACCGAGCCCGCGACCGACCTCACCTGACCGCCGGGCGGGCGCCGGCCGTGACCCCGCGGGCGCCCGCCCCCGCGACGCACACACTTCTGGAGGGGAACCGTGAACACCGCCTACTGGGCCGCCGCCGGCCTGCTCGCCCTCTTCTACCTCTACGGGGGCGGGCTGAAGCTGCTCCGGGGCCGGGAGCGGCTCCGCCCGATGATGGCGTGGGTGGACAGCACGCCGATGGCGGCCGTCCGGGCCATCGGGGCGGTCGAGGTGCTCGGCGCGGTCGGGCTGGTCCTGCCCCCGCTGACCGGGGTCGCGCCGTGGCTGGGCCTGGCCTCGGCCGTCGGGTTCGTGCTCCTGCAGACCGCCGCCACCGCCGTGCACCTGCGCCTCGGCGACCGCCGGGTCGCGCTCAACCTCACGCTCCTGGCCGTCGCGGCGGTGACCGCCTGCCTGGCGACGACCTGGCGGTGAGTGCCGGCACGCGCCCGGGCCGTCCGACCCGGCGGACCCGCGGCCGCTACGGCGTGGCCGACGGGCTGCCGGGAGCGGCCGTCCGGCCCGGGCGCATGCCGGCCTTGAGGTCGCTCATCGCCGCCCGCGCCACCTGGTCCACGGGGTCCTTCTCGCCGAAGCCGTAGTCGACCGCGCCGTCCCGGTTGCCCGCCGCGGCGAACAACCAGCGCGGCCCGTACTTCGTCGCGCCCAGCCAGACCTCGAAGTCCTCCCCCGCGTAGGAGAACCGGACGGCGTCGGTGCCGTCCACCACCACGATCGAGCCGTCCAGGCGGTCGGCGAGTTCGTGCAGCGGTGTACGCCCCGGCACCTGGGTGCTCTCCGACTGGACGGCGAGCACCGAGGACAGCGGCCCGGTGATGACGGGCCCGTCCTGGGTGGTGAACCGGAAGCCGGGCTGCCCCGCGATGTCGATGGACCCGCCCTCCATCGAGCTGCCGAAGGCGAACGGACCGACCGCGAAGGTGCCCGGCTTCACCCCGTGCCAGCCGTCCGACAGCAGCACTGCCACCACCTCGTTCGCATTGACGTGCAGGCCCATGACGGATGTCCCTTCTCGGTGGCGCGCCCGGTTCCGCCCGGCCGCGCCGACGGCCCGGCCAGGTCCTGCACCTGGCCGTCGTTCTCGAACCGCTCGGATCGATCACCTCGATCCTCGGCCACGTGATCCGGCTCTGTCTCGCACATCGGCCGGTGGGCACCCTCGTGGCGCCCCTCCGGAGGCCGGGGCGGTCGGGACGGCGTCGTACCGCCGCGTCCGGCGGGCGGGGCAGCGCGGAGACGTCGGGACGGCGCGCTACGGCCTCTGCGCCGCCCGTCCGGACCGGCACCGGGCGCAGTAGGATGGAAGGTTCCCGACCGCGCAGTCCGACGGGGGTGGCGATCGTGCAACACGCCGAACGAGACCTGATGACCCTGGGCGAGACCATCGAGCCGCTCGCCGAGATCGCCCCGGCCTCCGTCGCGACCCGGGCCCGTGCCCTGGTGGCCGCGCACGCCCTGGACGAGGCGGACTGCCGGCTGCTGCTTGAGGCCCTGGGGCTGGCGGCCGAGCCGGCCGGCCCCGGTACGCGGACCTGCGTGCGCTGCGGGCGCGCGTACGAGCACCCCGGCGTCCGGCGGCGGGACAGTTTCTGCTCCGGCCACTGCTACCGGGAGGCCGGCGGAGCCCCGGGCGAAGCCGCCGCCCCTGACCCGCCGTCCGGGACAACCGGGGGCGCCGATGGCGGGGCGCCCCGTACGAACTCTGCCCGGACGACCTCACCGCCGAGCTGAACGGCGCGGCCGACCCGGAGCGGCTCACCGCTCTCCTCAAGCGGTACAGGGCCCTGAAGCGGTAGTGCCGTGACGGCGGGAGACGGAGAGACCGCCGGCCCCGGTCGGTCTAGGCGCCGGTCAGCCGGGACCGCGCGGTGTTGCGGATGCGCCTGGTCCGGCCGCCCTCGGCGAGGACGGCCAGGGCGATCACCGCCGAGGACTCCTCGGCGGTGCGCAGCTGGAGCCAGTCGGAGGCGGCGAGCAGGGCGTCCGCCTCCCACGGTTCGTCCAGCGTCACGGCCCGCAGCAGCGTCCACTCCCGCAGCCGTCGGGCGGCGGAGGCGTCCGCCGCCACCGGGCCGGTCATCTCCAGGCACCAGGCCGGGTAGCCCGGGTCCGTGAGCAGTTCGGCGGCCCGGCGGCCGAGGTACTCGCGGACGGCGTCGCTCGCCGTCGCCGGGTCCGGCCCGGTGAGCGCCCGGGTGACAAGGGCGGCCGCGGCCTCCGGGGCGACCTCCGCGAAGGCCCTGCGACAGTCCGCCGACCCTGCGTACCCGGCCGTGTCCCGGTCCTGCCCGCCGCCCGGTGCCGCGTCGCCCATGCTGCTGCCCCTTTCGGACGGCGCCGGACGCACCGGCCCGGCCCCCACGGCGAGCGGGCCCGCCGCGCCCACGACCGTCGCGGACGCCCGCCCCCGTAAGCCTCGACTCGTACGTACCCCCGCCGACCGGGTCGAACCCGCAGGGCGCCCCGCCCTCCGGGCCCGTCAACGGGGGGTGGGCCGGGCGCATGGCGGTGGAGGCCGCCGCTGCCCCGGAGTGATCCGGGTGACGGCGGGTAGCCGCCAGGCATGCTGACCCTGGGTGTGGAAGAGGAATACCTGCTGCTCGACCCGGAGACCGGTCTGCCCCTGGCCCGCGCGGCCCAGGTGCGCCGGGCCGCCGGGCTCCACCCGGCGCTCGCCGACGGCGAGGTCCAGCACGAACTGCTCCAGGCCCAGCTGGAGATCGCCACCCCGGTCTGCCACGCCCTCGACGAGGCCGGGGGCCACCTGCTGCGGATGCGCCACGCCCTCGGCCAGGCCGCGCACCAGGAGGGCTGCCTCCTCACCGCCTGCGCGGCGGCGCCGTTCGCCGACACCGACCGCCTCCCCGTCCCGGTGACCCCGACGGCCCGCTACCGGGCCATGCACGCCCAGGCCCGGCGCCTCACCGACGAACAGCTGATCGCCGGGATGCACGTCCACCTCGGCATACCCGACCGGGCGACCGGCGTCACCCTGTTGAACCGGCTGCGGCCGTGGCTGCCCCTGCTGATCGCGCTCTCCGCCAACTCGCCCCTGTGGCACGGCGCCGACACCGGATTCGCGTCCTGGCGCACCGTCGTCTTCGGACGCTGGCCGGTCAGCGGACCGCCCCCGTCCTTCCGGGACACCCACGACTACGACCGCCGCACCTCGCACCTCGTCGGGGAGGGGCTCATCCGTGACAGCGGACAGCTCTACTGGCACATCAGGCTCTCCGAGCGGTACCCCACCGTCGAGGTCCGCGCCATGGACGTCCAGCTCCGCCCGGACGAGGCGGTGATGCTCGCGGGCCTGCTCCGCGCCCTCGCCACCCGGCTGCTCGACGACGACCGGGCGCGGCCGCCCGCGCCCGCCGTCACCCCCGAAGTACTCGCGGCAGCCGTCTGGCACAGCGCCCGGCACGGCTGCACCGGGACGGTCCTCGACCCGCTCTCCGGGCACCTCGCGCCCGCCGCGCGCGCGGTGGCCGCGCTGCTGGACTACCTGGACCCGGTGCTGACCGCCACCGACGACGGGCGCCACGTCACGCCGGTGCTGGAACGGCTGCTCCGCGAGGGCAACGGGGCCGTGCGGCAGCGGCGCACGCTGCGCCGACACGGCAGGGCGGAGTTCGTCGCGACGATCGCCGACGAGACCACGGGGGCCTGAGCGAGACCACCGGGGCCTGAGCACCGATCAGTGCCACCGGCCCGGCGTGTCACCCGCGCCGGGCCGGGTAGCCGAGCCGGTGGGAGGAACCGCCCGTCCGGCGCCGGGCCCCTCCTCCGCGCAGGGCGCCGCCGAGCGGAGGTGACTCCGATGGACGCGAAGCGGACGGCACGCCGGGTGCTCCACGACTACGGCGAGACCTATGCCCACCAGGCCGGCATCCGCCTGGCCGACACCCCGGCGCCGCTGTACCAGGTGCTGGTGCTCTGCGTCCTGTGCGCGGCCCCGATCCGGACCGAGACGGCGGTCGCCGCCGCCCGCGAGCTGTTCGCGGCCGGGCTGCGGACGCCCCGGGCGATGGTGCGTGCCACGTGGCAGGACCGCGTGGACGCGCTGGGCCGCGCCCACTACCGCAGGTACGACGAGAGCACGGCCACGGCTCTCGGCGACGGCGCGCAGCTCGTCCTCGACCGCTGGCACGGGGATCTGCGGGCGCTGCGCCGGGAGGCCGGCGGAGACGTCGAACGGCTGCGGGGGCTGCTGCGGGAGGTGCCCAGGATCGGCCCGACCGCCGCCGACATCTTCTGCCGCGAGACCCAGGGCGTCTGGCCGGAACTCCGGCCCTTCTTCGACACGCGGGCCCGGCGGAGCGCCGCCACCCTGGGCCTCCCCCGCAGCCCCGGGGCACTGGCCGGCCTCGTCGCGCCGCGCGACCTCGTCCGGCTCGCGGACGGCCTGGTGCGTGCCGGCCGCGCGCCGGGGACGGTGGAGCGGCTGCGGGCCGGCTGAGCGGCACCCGGACCCACGTCAGGGCCGCCGGGGGCCGGGCGGGGCCGGCACCTCGGCCCACACCGTCTTCCCGTCACGCTCCGGCCGGTAGCCCCAGGCACGGGCGAGCCGGTCGACCACCCGCAGCCCGTGCCCGCCGGGCGCGCCCCGGTCGGCGGGCGGGCGCAGCCGTGGCGGCTCCCGGCCGGCGTCGCCGACCTCGATCCGCAGCCGGCTGCCGTCCCAGGCGAGACGCAGCTCGTACGGGCCTCCGGGGGCGTGCACGCACGCGTTGGTGACCAGTTCGGAGACCATCAGCACGACGTCCTCGGCCGCGGCCAGCTGCTCGTCGTCGGCCGCCGGCAGCCACTGCCAGTCGGTCAGTGCGCGGCGGCAGAAGTCGCGGGAGCGCGGTACGGCGCCGGCTCGCTCCGCCAGGAACAGCCGCCTGGTCTGCTGCGCACGGGGTTCGGTGGTGTGGTCGATCGTCCTCATCGCCTCTTCGGCCTCTGCGTCGAGCGGGCAGCCGGGGGGACCGGCGCCGGCGGTCGGCCCGGTCGGTACGGCCGCGGTGTCGTCCATGACCCGCGCCTGCCCCGCTCCGTGGCCGCTACACGGGCCCCGCGCCGGTTGCCCGGAACGGACGGCGGAGGTCAGCCCGCCCGGGCGATCTTCGCGTTGACCTTGATGACGTCCTTCTCCTTCAGCGTGCCGAAGCCCCCGACCGCGCCCGACGGCACAGCTGCCGACCCGCCCGGCGGACCGCACCCCCGGGTCCGCTCGGCGACCCCCCGGTCACCGTCCGGCACCGTCACCGGAATCAGCCCGCGTAGATCTGGCTTCTCACGCCCGGTAGCGGTTCACTGGGAGTCACCAGGGCAGGAACGGAGGCCCGGCCATGTGATGTCCCCACACACTCGGGTTCCACACCGAGGTCCGCGAGCGCTACGCCGCCGCCGGGGCGGAAGTCACCCGGCTGGTCCGGGCGGTGCCCGAGGACCGGTGGACGGCGCCCACCCCCTGCCACGACTGGGACGTGCGCACCCTGCTCAACCACCTCACGGCCCAGCACCTGTGGGTCTGCCAGGCCGTCGCCGGCTACACCCCGGCGCAGATCGGCCACCGGTTCGAGGGCGACGTCCTGGGCCGCAACCCGGTCGGGGTCTGGACGATGGCCCTCGGCAGCGCCGTCCGCGCCCTCGACCGACCGGGCGCGCCGGACCAGTTGGCGCACGTACCGTACGGGCTGCGCGATGTCGGCGGCTACGCCCGCGAGCTGACCGCCGAGACCGTCGTGCACGGCTGGGACCTCGCCCGGGCGCTGGGCCGGGACGGCCGGATACCCGAGGCTGCGGCCCGGTACGCACTCGCCGAGTTCCGGAGCTGCCACGATCTCGCCGGCACCGGCCAGTTCGCCCCCGCCCGCAGCCCGGCAGCGGGCGCCGACGTCCAGGACCAGCTGATCGCCCTCACCGGGCGGGACGCGTCCTGGTCGGCCCAGCGACTCTGACCGGGGGCGCCGCCCTTCGGGGGCCGGCGGTGCGGAGCAGGGCGCCGGACCGGCCGACGTCCCACTCCGCGCAGCTCAGCCCTGCGGGACCGCGCAGCCCTCCGGTCCGCACACCTCTCCCGCCTCGGCACCGGCCGCCGGCAGGAGGACGACCCGGCTCTCCCAGGCCTGCTCCAGCGCGGCGGTGAAGGTCGCCGGCGGCTGGGCGCCGGACACACCCAGCCGGCGGTCGAAGACGAAGAACGGCACTCCGGTGGCGCCCATCGCCGTCGCCGTCGCCTCGTCCTCGCGCACGGCCTCCGCGTACGCGTCGGGGTCGGCCCAGCACGCGGGCCGCCTCCCCGGCGTCCAGCCCGGCCTCGACGGCCAGCTCCACCAGGCGGCCCGGGGCGAACGCGGAGCGCTCGTCGGCGAAGTTGGCCCGGTACAGCAGGTCCAGCAGTCGGGCCTGGCGACCGTGCTCCTCGGCGAAGTGCAGCATGCGGTGCATGTCGAAGGAGTTCGCCGCGTCGCGCCCCTCGGTGCGGTAGTCCAGCCCCTCCTCGCGGGCACTGGCGGCGATGCGCTGCTCGGCCGCCTCGGCCTGGTCCAGCCCGAGGCCGTACTTGGCGGCGATCAGCGGGACCACCGGGCGCGCCTCGGCGGGCGACCGGGAGTCGAGTTCGAAGGAGCGGTGGACGATCTCCACGTCCTGCCGGTGGGGGAACCGTTCGAGGGCCTTCTCGAACCGTGCCTTGCCGATGTAGCACCACGGGCAGTTGATGTCGCTCCAGATCTCGACGCGCACGGCGCTGCTCCTGTCCTCAGCCGGGCGGGTCCTTCCCGCACCGCCCGACCTCCAACATGCGTGATCAGGTAAATATTTCCCGCAGTGAAATGTTCACCCCGGCGCCCGCAGGCCCGTAGGCCCGCGACCGTGCCGGCGGCCCGGTCGGCCGCCCCGGTGGGGCCCGCCGTAGGGTGCTGGACAGCCGGCCGTGCCCGACGGCCCGACCCCGGGAGCATCCCGCCATGAACCTGCCCTCCACCGGCCGTCGCGTGCTGGTCAGCGGGGCCTCCCGGGGCCTGGGCCGCGCGGTGGCCCAGGCATTCGCCGCCAACGGCGACCGGGTGGCCGTGCACTACGGCACCCGCGCGGACGACGCCGCCGAGACGCTCGCCTCGCTCGACGGCTCGGGCCACGCACTCGTCCACGGTGACCTCGCCGACCCGGGGGAGGCCGCCCGGGTCGCCGACGCGGCGGTGCGGGCGCTGGGCGGCATCGACGTGCTGGTGAACAACGCGGCCGTCAATCTGCGCCACCCGCTGCCCGAGACGCCGTACGACGAGTGGGTCGACAACTGGCAGCGGCACGTCTCGGTCAACCTGCTCGGCACGGCCTACCTGAGCCACCGGGCCGCCCACGCGATGATCGAGCGGGGCGGCGGCGGACGCATCGTCAACATCGGCTCCCGGGGCGCCTTCCGGGGCGAGCCGGACCACCCGGCGTACGGGGCGACGAAGGCCGCCGTGCACGCCCTGGGGCAGTCGCTCGCCGTCTCCCTCGCCCCGCACGGCATCGCCGTCGCCTCCGTCGCCCCGGGCTTCTTCGAGACGGAGCGGGTGGCCCCGCGGCTGAACGGCCCGGAGGGGGAGGCGATCCGCGCGCAGAGCCCGTTCGGCCGGGTCGCCACCGCCGCCGAGGTCGCGGCCGCGGTGCTCTGGCTCGCCTCCCCCGCCGCCGAGTGGTCCTCCGGCACCGTCCTCGACCTCAACGGAGCCTCCCACCTGCGGACCTGACCGGACCCGCCGGCGCCGGCCCGGCCGCGTCCCGCGCCGAGACCTCCCGCAGGCGCGGGAGGTCGGCATGCCGGGCGCGGGCCCGGGTCGGCAGGGCCGCCGTCAGCAGGCCACCGACCACGCCCGCCCCCGGCGCGGCCGCCGGAGCGCCCGGGAACAGATCCGCACACGACGGAACCGTTGCCCCGCGCCCGAGCGGGCAGAAGGGCCTCGATGCCCGGGCCGACCCGGCGCGGGCCCGTCGAGGAGGTCCAGCGATGCGGTGGCCGACGAACGGTCGACGGCACGAACCCGAGAGACGGCACACGGAACGGAGCGACGAATCCGACGAGCAGCGCACGGAAGGGACGGAAGGGACCGAGCGGAAGGCGGCGGCGCCCCGCCGCACCCCGGACGCCCGGTCGCGGCCCCGCAGGGTCCCCTGGTACGTCGGTCTGCCGGTCACCCTGGCGGTGATCCTCGCGGTCTTCCTGGCCGCCGCCAAGCTGGACCTGCTGCCCGGACTGCCCAATCCCTTCGCCGAGCGCCAGATCGACCGGAGCCAGCCCGCCGTCCTCAAGTCCATCCAGGACATGAGCCGTTACACCGCGGCAGGCGGCAACTTCCAGGTCATCGTCGACCTGGACCAGGACGCGAAGTTCCTCCCGTCCCAGATCCTCGGCAAACGCACCCTGTACGTGGCCGCGGGCACCGTCGACGCGTACGTGGACCTGGGCGAGCTGGCGAACGGCGCGGTGGCGGTCTCCGACGACCGGCGCTCGGCCACCGTCACGCTGCCGCACGCCCGCCTCGCCGACCCGGCGCTGGACGTGAAGCGCTCCTACGTGTTCTCCCAGCAGCGCGGGCTCTTCGACCGGCTCGGGGACTTCTTCTCCGGCAACCCCGGCGACCAGCAGAAGCTGGAGATCCTGGCGACCGACAAGATCAAGGCGGCCGCCGAGCAGACCGCGCTCACCGCGACGGCGGAGAAGAACACCCGGGCGATGCTGCAGAACCTGCTGACCTCGCTCGGCTTCACCACCGTGACCGTCACCGTCGTCCGCTGACGGCGGGCCGGCCGGGGGCTTTCGGGGTACCGCCGAAAACCCCCGGCCGGCCGGTCAGACGGTGGCCAGGCCGAGGCCGTGGAAGGTCACCCGGTAGGGGCCGATGTCCTCCGCCTCGCTGCCCAGCAGCAGGTCACCGGGGGTGGCGACGCCCGCCGCGCGCGCGGTCGCCACGAGGGCCCCGGCCAGGGCCCGGCCGTCCGGCTCCCCCGGGCCTCCCGCGTCGAGGCGCCACCTGGGTTCGTGGTCGTCCGCCCAGGTCTCCCGTGTGCCGGGGTGCTCGGCGACGGTGCCCCAGCCCGCCGCGGCCGGGTCGGCGTCGTGGTCGGCGAAGGACGCCAGCATCAGCCGGCTGTCCGCGTCGATGTCGAACAGGCGCGGCGCCCCGCCGCCCGTCCGGCCGTAGAGCCGCATGACCTTGGCGATGCCGAGCGCGGCGAACTCGGCCGGCAGCGTGGTGAGGAACGCGGCGAGCGCTCCGGTCACCGTCTCCCAACTCCGCGCCGACCAGCGGCCGGGCAGGCTCATTCCGGCGGTGGACGGGGCCCGGCGGGTGCCGAGGAAGCCGCCGATGGCGTTCTCCTCACCGTGGCCGAGGCCGAGGTACCAGTCCTCCAGCGGAGCGGTGGGCCGCAGGACGAGCTCCGGCCCCCGGCGGCCCGCCCGCAGTTCGAGCGTGTCGTGCGGACCGCGCCACCGCAGGAACGGCGCGCCCCAGGCCGGGGTCGGGCCGTAGTAGGGCCCCAGCGAGCCGTACGAGCCGATCACCGACGCCTCGCCGAGTTCGTCGGTCAGTTCGGTCCGCGCCCGGCCGAAGGCCAGCACGTGGCCGGCGGCGTCGGGGCCGCCCCGCCCGGCCGGCACGGCCAGTTCGAGATGGGCCCGCCCCTCGGCGTAGCGGCGCTCGGACGGCCCGACCGGGCGCAGCCGCGGTCCGTCGGGTGACGCCCCGTCGGCGGGCCCGGCCCGGCGCAGGCCGAGGCCGTCGACGAGGGCCCGGGCGCCGTCCTCGGTCCAGCCGCCGGTCCGCGCCGCGAGGAGCCGGCGGGCCAGGTCGGCGAGCGGTTCGTCCACGGGAGTGAAGTGTTCTTCGAGCACGGGGGAGATTCTGCCCCGGCGGGGCGGCGGGCCGGCCCGCCGCCCGGCCTCCTCGGACGGGTCAGGCCGCTCGGACCGGCTCGGGCAGCGGGAAGCTCCGGCGCATCAGGGCGTCGAAGGCCGCGTCGGGGAGCAGCCGCTTGGCGAGCATGGTGGAGCGGGCCAGGGCGCCGACGGCGTAGCGGGCGCGGGGGCGCGCGGCGGTGGCGGCCCGGACCACGACCCGGGTGGCGGCCTCGGCTGGCACGGCGCCGTTGCGGCGGGTGAAGGTGCGGCCGCCGTACATCTCCGCGAGGCGGCTGCGGAACCCCGCGTACGGGTCGGCCGGGTCGGCCTCGCCGTGCATGGTGGCCACCGCCGTCGCGGCGAACCCGGTGATGGTCGGGCCGGGCTGGACGACCACCACCTCGACGCCGAAGGGGGCGACCTCCAGGCGCAGCGAGTCGCTGATCGCCTCCACCGCGTGCTTGCTGGCGTGGTAGAAGGCGCCGCCGGGCGGGGAGAAGCGGCCGGCCATGGAGGAGATGTTGACGATGCGTCCGCGCCCGGCGCGGCGCATGCCGGGCAGGACCAGCTGGGCCATCCGCACCAGCCCGAAGACGTTGGTGTCGAACTGGGCGCGGATCTCCTCCCGGCCGGCGGTCTCGACCGGCAGGTGGAGGCCGTACGCGGCGTTGTTGACCAGTAGGTCGACCTGGCCGTGCGCGGCCTCGACGGCGGCGACCGCGGCGGCCATCGAGGCCTCGTCGGTGACGTCGAGCGCCAGCGTGGTGATGCCGAGGCCGGCGAGGTCGGCGAGGGTCTCGGGGCGCCGGGCGGTGGCGTGGACCCGGTGGCCGAGCCGGTGGAGGGCGAGCGCGGTCTCCCGGCCGAGGCCGGAGGAGCAGCCGGTGATCAGCACGGTCCGTGCGGCGTCGGTCATGGCGAGACCTTTCGGTGCAGGAGGTCCCAGACGGCGGCTTCGGCGCGGTCGAGGTCCTCGGCGGGGAGGGTGTGCAGGCCGCCCGGGCGGCGGAGCTTGACGAGGCCGGTGAAGGCCCCGAGCGCGAGGGCGACGAGCTGGGCGGCGTCGCCTTCGCGGATCTCGCCGGCCCGCTGGCCGCGTTCGATGAAGTCGGCGGCGACGCGGTCGATCTCCTCGGCGAGGGCGCGGCTCTCGGGGTCGAGGAAGGTGTCGTGCTGCTGGTGTTCGAGGAAGACGAAGGCGTCCGGGTACGCGCCGGCGTAGCGGGTGAAGCCGCGCCAGAAGCGGCCGAACTCCGCCCGGATGTCAGCGGCCGGTCCCCCTTCGGCGAGCGCGCCGGCGAGGTGGTCGAGCAGGGCGCGCTTGGCGTGCTGGAAGGCCGCGTTGCCGAGCGCCTCCTTGCTGGGGAAGTAGCGGTAGATGCTGCCCACGCCCACGCCGGCGCGCTGGGCGACGGCGGGCATCTGGGTGCCCTCGTAGGTGCGTTCGGCGAAGAGCGCGAGGGCGGTGTCGATCAGCAGGCGGTCGAGGTCGGGCTTCCTGGATGCCACGGAATGAATATTCATTCCTCTCCTGGGCCCTGTCAATCCCCTCCCCCGCCCGCTCGGCCCCTTCCCCGCCCGACGAGACCCCGGCCCCGGAACCTTCCTAAGCTGGAACGGCCCTGCTGGACTACCGCTGGAAGGTGGGATCGACCGTGCAGCCGACCGAGATCAACGAGGTCCTGAACCGGCCGCTCAGCCAGGAGCTCCTGGCCCAGGCGCTGACCCGGCTGGCCTATGTCGCCAAGGACGGCACGCCCCGGGTGGTACCGATCGGGTTCGTCTGGAACGGCTCGGAGATCGTGATGTGCACGGTCAAGAACGCCCCGAAGCTGGCGTCCCTGCGCCGGAACCCGGCGGTCGCGCTGACCATGGACACCGAGGCGCACCCGCCGAAGATCCTGCTCGTCCGCGGCCGGGCCGAGCTCGACGTCGTCGAGGGCATCCCGGACGAGTACCTGCGCGGGAACGGCGCCTACGAGATGACGCCCGAGCAGCGGGACGCGTGGGAGGCCGAGGTCCGCTCGCTCTACGACGGCATGGTGCGGATCGTCGTCACCCCGACCTGGGCGAAGCTGATCGACTTCGAGACGACCCTGCCGAGCGCGGTGGAGGAGCTGATCCGCCGGCGGGACGAGCGCGACCGGAGCTGACCCCGCCGCCGGATCACCCGCTCGCACCACTCGGGGTGACAGACCGGACACCTTCCGCGATCGACACTGCTCAGTGGCGGTATCGTGGCCGCGCCCAGCACGTGTGAAGGAGATCGGCATGGCAACTGGCAAGGTCAAATGGTTCAACGCGGAGAAGGGCTTCGGCTTCATCGCCCAGGACGACGGCGGCCCGGACGTCTTCGTGCACTTCTCCGCCATCCAGACCACCGGCTTCAAGGAGCTCTACGAGAACGACGTGGTCGAGTACGACGTCACCCAGGGACCCAAGGGCCCCCAGGCGGAGAACGTCGTCAAGGTCTGACCGGAGCTGAACCACCGTGCCGGCACCCCGCCCAGGGATGCCGGCATCAGCCCGCCCCCGGCCCGCTCCCGACCCCGCCTCCCGGCCCGCTCGTGGCGGAAAGGCTGCCGAGCCGGTTTCAAACGGCGTTCGAAACCCTGCGGTGATCGTTAGACTGCCGGGGGTGAAGCTGACCGCAGACCGGATCATCGACGCCGGAATGGCCGTGTTCGCCGAGTCCGGCTACCACGGCCTCTCCATGCGGCGGGTGGCGGAGCGGCTCGACGCGCACGCCGGAAGCCTCTACTACCACGTGCCCAACAAGGCCGCGCTACTGCAGCTGATGGCCGACCGGGTGGCCCGCCAGGCGTACGACGCGGGCACCGAGGCACTCGCCGCACTGGACGCCTCCAGCGGCTGGCAGGCCCGGGTGACGGCGCAGACCGTCGCCCTGCGCCGGAGCATCCGGCAGCACCCCGGCGGGGCGATCATGTTCGCCGACAGCCCGAAGACGCTCAGCCCCGGCGCGCTGTCCGTGATGGAACGGCTGCTCGACACCCTCGCGGCGGCGGGCGTCCCGGCGGAGCAGTGCGGCACCGCCGCCGACACCGTGCTCAGCCACGTGACCGGCTACGTCCTCCAGGAGCAGAGCGAACCGCCGGTCGTACCGCCCGACCCGGAGGCCGTCGCCGCCCTGCACCGGCGCTTTCCCCGCACCGTCGCCCCGGCCGCCCACGACCAGGACGGGCAGTTCGCCCGCAGCCTGGAGCTGATCTGCGCCGGTATCGCCACGCTGCTCCCGCCCGCCGAACGGCCCTGACCGCCCTAGGTGACGGGCCCTCAGACGGCGCCGGACGGCTCCGGCAGCGGGACGTCCCAGGCGAGCAGGCGCAGCAGGTCCTCGTCCACCCGCGGCCGGGCGCCGTCCGGACGAGCCTGCGGGGCGGCCGAGGGCGGGCCGGCCGTCAGACGGGCGCTGGTGGCCGTGTTCTGCTCGGCCCTGGGCCTGCGGTGGCGCTCGAAGCGGGCCAGGGCCGCCGCGGCTCCGGGGGTGTCGCGCAGCGCCTTGGCCAGGACGACGGCGTCCTCCAGGGCCATCGAGGCGCCCTGGCCGGTGGCCGGCGAGGCGGCGTGCGCGGCGTCCCCGATCAGGACGGCTCGCCGGGTCCGCCAGCGCGCCCCCGGTGCGACGTGGAGCGCGTTGGTGACCATCAGCCGGTCGCCCGTCCTGGCGACGATCCCCGCGGCCGGGGTCCGGTCCGCGCCCAGCAGCGGCGCCAGCCACTCCCGCCACTGCGCGGGAGTGGTGCCGGCGACCTCCACCGGGGACGCGGCGGGCCCGGGCACCCGGGCGAACCAGCAGGTCTCGCCGCCGGGTGAGACCAGGTACCCGAACGCGGCGCCGCTGCCCCGGACCATGGTGATCCGCTCCGGCCCGGAGGACGGCGCGGCGGCGGTGCTGTACCCGTAGAAGACGCGCTGGCCCGCGTACTCGGCCGCGGGCGCGGCCGGGTCCAGCCAGGCCCGGACGGCGGAGTGCGTGCCGTCCGCGCCCACCAGGAGGTCGCCGGTGGCACTGGTGCCGTCGGCGAAGTGCGCGGTGATGTCGGCGTCGGTCTCGGTGACGGAGGTGAGCCGGGCCCCGTGCCGGACCTCGATGCCGCGCCGTCGCGCCTCGGCCCGCAGCGCCGCGGCCAGCTCGGCGCGGCGCAGGCAGCGGTAGCGGGTCAGCCGGTGGCCGGGCTCGCCCAGCGGGACGGCGGCCAGTTCGGCGCCGCTCGCGTCGAGCACGGTCATGGTGGTGATCGGGAAGCCGAGGGCCGCGACGGCCTCGGCCGCGTCGATCTCGGCGAGGGCGCGCATCCCGTTGGAGGCGAGGGTCAGGAAGGCCCCGATGTCCTCGCCCGTGTCGGGGTGCGCCTCGTGGACGGTGACGTGGAACCCCGCCTTGTGCAGCGCCAGCGCGGCGGCCGTTCCGGCGATGCCGCCACCGATGATCCGCATGGTCGTCAACCGAGCTTCCCCTCCCGTGCTTTCCCGCCGCTCCGGCGGCCGACCCGGACTCGCGGGGGGAGCGGAGCGGCCACGGGACCATCCTGCCAGTCGCCGGGGCGGGCGGGGGCAGTAGCCACCGGGCCCCGGGTGCGGGCGGCGCACGGACCTCCCGGCCCGTGCGCCGCGCGGTGGTCAGGCCGGGCGGGTCTGCGCCCAGGTGTGGAGGCGGTGGGCGCTGTCCCCGAGGCGGGTGGCGTACAGCGTGGCGGCCGGGCCGCCGGCCAGGTCCTCGGAGGTGGTGGTGACGCCGACGACCGTACCGGTGCCGGTCCTGGTGTCGAACGTCGCGAAGTGCGGGCCGCCGCTCGCGCCGTGGCCCATGTCGCAGGGCTCGCCCCACAGCAGGGGGGCCGCGGTGCCGGGCCGGGCCGGTCCGGCGCAGTGGATCATGCGGGATCCGGCGTACTTGGCGCCGGGGTCGTTGAGCCGGTCCTTCGGGTAGCCGAAGGTGTGGACGAACTCGCCGTCGACCGGCCGGGTGAACGCGATCCGCTGACTTCCCGTGACGTCCGCGATCCGTCGGCCGTCGGCGGAACGGTGCGCGACCAGCACGCCCGTGTCGTAGCCGGCCACCGCGAGATCGGCCGAGGTCGTGCCGCCCGGGTCGGCGTCCCAACGGGAGGAGGTGGCCGCGCTCCTGATGACGAAGCCGCCGAGCGGCTTCGTCCCGTTGCGGTAGCCGGGCACGAAGTAGAGGTTGTGGTGCCAGGTGTCCTCGGCGGCCGGGGCGCCGACGCCCCGCAGGCAGTGCGCCGCCGTGATGACGGTGCTGCGGTTGGCGCCGTTGACGACCGTTGCCGTACAGCTGCCGTCGTAGCCGTCGCTGAAGGTGAAGAAGAGCCGGCCGACGCTCCTGTTCACCGCGCCGCCGTGCGTCCAGACGCCCCCGGGGTCCGGCGTGTCCGCGGGCAGCGGCCGGGGGTCGTCGGCCGTGTCGTCGTCCTCGGGCACGGGGGTGATCTCGGGAACCATGGCACCGGCCAGCTTCATCCGCTCCGGCGTCCAGTAGGTGTCGATCCGGCCGCGCTCCTGATCGGTGGTGGCGCCGGCGTGCGCGGTGACGGACTCCTGACCGGCGGGCGCCGCGGCCAGGGCCGTGTTCGGCAGCAGCACGGCGGCCGCGACGGTACTCAGCAGGAGGGCTCCCGCGGCGACGAACGTGCGGGGAAACGCCCGGGGGAGGGTGCGGTGGACGGCGCGGGGCACGGCGCGGTCAACGGCCGGCACGGCTCGGGTGCGCGACCGGCTGTGGGTCCGGCCGTCGGGGCGACTGGTTCGACCATGGGTTATCGACATGTCCGGCACGCTACGGACGGATCGTCAGACCTCCGTCAGGAAGGGGTCTCATCCCTTCATCGATACCGTCAGGTTCCGGTAAAGGCGTTACGTCCCCGTATCGGCGCGGGCCGCCACGCGCGCCCCGTGCGCCGCTCCGCGGAACCGGCCCCTCTCCGGTGCGGCACTAGGACAGGACCTGACCCAGATGGCTCCTACCTTGGTTCTCGGCAACGGAGAACGAACGACGAAGGCGGACACCATGACCGACACCACCACCACCGCGACCACGCCCGAGCAGCCCGCGGCGGCCGCAGCCGGCGGGGAGCGGGCGGAGCTGCTGGAGGCGCTGGGCAAGCAGCGGCACTTCCTCCGCTTCACCACCCGTGACCTCACCGACGAGCAGGCAGGGCGCCGGACCACCGTCAGCGAGCTCTGCCTGGGCGGTCTGATCAAGCACGTCGCGAGCGTCGAGCGCGCTTGGACGGCCTTCATCCTGGAAGGGCCCTCGGCGATGGGCGACTTCACCACCATGACCGAGGCCGACTGGGAGCGGCGGAACAACGACTTCCGGCTGCTGCCCGGCGAGACGCTGGCCGGTGTGCTGGAGGACTACGCCGAGGCGGCCCGCCGCACGGACGAGCTGGTCGCCGTCCTGCCCGACCTGGACGCCTCGCAGCCGCTGCCGAAGGCTCCCTGGTTCGAGGCCTCCGCACGCTGGTCGGCGCGCCGCGTCCTGCTGCACCTGATCGCCGAGACCGCGCAGCACGCCGGTCACGCGGACATCCTCCGCGAGGCCCTGGACGGCTCCAAGAGCATGGGCTGACGGGCGCCCCGGCGGACCCGGAAACGCCGGTGTCCCCCGCGTCTCGACGCGGGGGACACCGTGCGGCCCCGGGGACCGGTCAGCGCTTGACCGCGACTCCGGCGTAGGCGGGGGCCGCCTCCTGCCAGCGCGGCGGGAGCTCCGCCTGCGGCCGCCAGAGCGGCAGTTGGACCAGGCCGGGGTCGACCAGCTCGAAGTCGCCGAAGAACTCCCGGACCTCCTCCTGGGCCCGCAGGACCAGCGGCGAGCTCGCGCGGCTGTAGACCTCGGTGGTCTCGGCGGCCGCCCGGGCGGTCATGAAGTCCTGGGTGCCGTGCGAGAGGATCAGCATGCTGCCCGGCGCCAGCGCGTCCCGCAGCCGCGCCACCGTCTCGGCGGCGCCCTCCTCGTCGCGGACGAAGTGCAGCACCGCCACCAGCATCAGCGCCACCGGCCGGGAGAGGTCGAGCGCCTCCTTCAGGCCCGGATCCCCCAGTATCGCCTCCGGGTCCCGCAGGTCCGCGTGCAGGACGCTGGTGTGACCGGCCGGGTGGTAGGCCAGCAGGGCGCGGGCGTGCGTGAGCACGATCGGGTCGTTGTCGACGTACACCACCCGGGCGTCCGGAGCCACCCGGTGGGCGACCTCCGCGGTACTGCCCACGGCCGGGATCCCGGTACCGATGTCCAGGAACTGGCGGACACCCCGGCCGACGGCGAACTCCACCGCGCGCCCGAGGAACTCACGGTTGATCCGGGCCCCGAGCCGGGCGTCGGGCATGGCCGCGATGACCTTCTCGGCGGCCTCCCGGTCGGCCGGGAAGTTGTCCTTCCCGCCGAGGTAGTAGTCGTACATCCGGGCCGGGTGCGGGGTGCCGGTGTTCAGCTCCGCCGGCGGCTGCCACTCCCCCGCCGCCACCGGCCCCGACCAGCCGGTCATCGCATCGTCCCGCATGACATCCCCACTCGTCCTGACAGCAAGTCATCTCATCCTAAGCACACCGGGAATCCACCACCCCGCCCCGGCCGCGCGACCGGCCCGGCGGCCCCGGTCGCCCGCACGGTGCTCACGGCCCTGACGCGCGCCCGCGCCAGGGCCGTTCGGCTTGGAGACCGAGAGCCTGTCGACGGTGTGTCGACTCATGGCACGCTCCTTCGTCCCGGCCGGGAAACCCGGTATCGGCGCAGGCGGGAATCGAGGGTGGCGCCGGGCACGCCGGGGCCGAGCGGACGCCTGACAAGTAATCAGAACCAAACGGATTTCAACGTCATGTGAAATGTCACATGACTTGGCATCCTCTCGTCAAGAGCTCCGTCACGCCGAGATCAACCTGTGACTCAACGCGGCGCGCAAGGGGTTCTCCCGCGCCGCGCCGCGCCGAGTGACCGTCACGGACGAGTCTGTGCAAGGCACTTGAGGACGGCCAGCACGTGTGCTTCTCTTTGCTGCGTTGCTTTCTGTTGAGACTTTCGAACAGAAACGAACGGCAGCGGGCTGCCGATCCCCCACCCCCCTTCGCGCACCCTGGAGCGCCCATGCGGATACCCCTGCGCCGAGCCGTGCCCCGAGCACTGAGCCGTGCGCTGCCCCGTGCCCTCGTCGCACTGTCCCTCGCGGCGACCGGGCTCGGCACCGTCGTCCTCGGGACGGCCGCCCCCGCGGCGGCCCTGGACAACGGACTCGCCCTCACCCCGCCGATGGGCTGGAACTCCTGGAACACCCTGGGCACCGGAGTGACCCAGGAGGAGGTCCTCCAGACCATCGACTTCATGGCCGCCAACGGGCTGGTCCAGGCCGGCTACGACACCGTCACCATCGACGACGGCTGGTCGCTCGGCCACCGCGACGGCCAGACCACCGACCTGGTGAAGACCGCGTACGGGGCGATGCAGCTCTACGACGCCAACCGCAACCCCACCAGCGGGACGGACGGCACCGGATTCGACCTGACCACCGGCCACCTCGTCCCCGATCCGGCCCGCTACCCCGCGCACACCGTCAACGGGCAGACCCTGAACGGGATCCAGTACCTGTCCTGGTACGCCCACAGCAAGGGCATGAAGTTCGGCCTCTACGCCACGGACACCTACACGACCTGCCAGGGCCGGCCCGGCAGCCTGGGGCACGAGTCCACCGACGCCGCCGACTTCGTCGCCTGGGGCGTGGACTTCGTCAAGTACGACGACTGCCCCTACGGACCGCAGATCATCGGGCCCGACGGCCACAACTACTGGACCCAGGGGGAGGGGAGGGAGCTGACCCGGTCCATCTACGCCCGGGTGCGCGACTTCCAGCAGGCGCTCGACGCCGCCTCCCGGGCCCAGGGCCGCCCGCGGGTGACCCTCAGCGTCTCCGCGCAGCCGGTGCACAGCGGGGTCCCCTACCTGCTCGCCGGCGATGACCCGGCCCGCACCGACCCGGTGGTGGTCGCGGCGGGCACCCCCGCGTTCGAGGCCCCCGGCTACGCCCCGACCGGGGTCTGGTGCGGACAGGTGGCCAACCTCTGCCGGATCGGCGGCGACCGCGGTCCGGACCTGGAGGGCGTGCTCTACAACGGCCAGCTGCAGACCGCCCTGAAGTACCCGGGCAACGTGCGGCCGGGCAGCTGGAACGACCTGGACATGATGTTCGCCGGCTGGCAGAACCCGTACGGCGTGTACGGCGTCACCGACACCTGCCCCTGCCACAAGCCGATGTCCGTGACCGAGTCGCGCAGCGAGATGTCGATCCTCGCCATGCTGGCGTCCCCGCTCATCTCCGGCGCGGACCTGCGCACCGCCGCGGACTCCCGGCACACCCGGGACGGCCTCACCTGGTCCACCGGCATCACCGCCGAGCAACTCGCCGTCTACAAGAACGCCGATGTCATCGCGATCGACCAGGACCGGCTGACCAGGCCCGCCACCCTGGTCGGCACCCCGCCCGCCGGCAGCACCGCCCCGATCGTCCTCAAGCGGCAGCTCGCCGACGGCGACACCGCCGTCCTGCTCGTCAACCAGGACCCGGCGGGCTACCGGAACGTCTCCACCACGCTCGCCGAACTCGGCCTGACCGGCCCCGGCTACTCGGCCAAGGACCTCTGGACCGGCGCCACCGGCAACGTGACCGGCGCGCTCGGCGCCCAGGTCGAGCCGCACGGCGTCGTCCTGTACCGCCTCAAGCCGCTGCCGGGCACCGGGCCGGCCGCGGTCATCGGCGACGGCCGCTACCACGGCATCAGCGCCGGCGGCACCGGCGGCCAGGCCCTGGAGGTCCAGGGCACCTGCAGCGCCCCCGACGGCTCCCCCACCGACATCAACACCTGGTGGAGCTGGCACACCTCCGAGCAGTGGAACTTCGCGCCGAACCCGGACGGCACGGTGCGCATCACCGACAACTGCTACACCGACACGCAGCGCCACGGCACGCTGACCGGCGCCGCCGTCGCCGGTCAGCCCGCCCGGGTCCGGAACGCCTGGGACCCGGCCGACCCGGCCCAGAAGTGGCGCGTCCTCCAGAGCACCGCGACCGGCGCGCTGACCATCACCAACGTCGCCACCGGTCTCGTCCTCTCCGCGCCGCAGACCGCGGCGACCTCCCCGGTCGTGACCGGCCCGCCCGACGGATCGTTGGTCGGGCAGTCCTGGAGCCTGCTCTCCTGACGCGCCGTCCGCCGGAAACTCCCCCGTCTCCCGGCTCCGGCGCAGCGCCGGAGCCGGGGCCCCGTCCCACCCGACACCCCTTCTCTGGAGGACCTTTGCGCTCCCCCGGCACCGCACCACCGCGCCGCGCCGCACGGTCGCGTCGCACGGAACTGCCGCGCCGCATGGCCTCGGCGCTGACCGCCCTGGCCCTGTTCACCGGTGGCGGCGCCCTCGCCGTCGGCCTCGAACTCGCCACCGCACCACCGGCGCTGGCCCTGGACAACGGCCTCAATCTGACGCCGCAGATGGGCTTCAACAACTGGAACTCCACGCACTGCGGCGCCCAGTTCGACGAAGCCATGATCAAGGGCATCGCCGACCTCTTCGTCAGCAAGGGCCTGAAGGCGGCCGGCTACCAGTACGTCAACCTCGACGACTGCTGGGCGCAGCCGCAGCGCGACGGCGCGGGCGACCTCGTCCCCGACCCGGTCCGCTTCCCGCACGGCATCAAGGCGCTCGCCGACTACGTCCACGCCAAGGGGCTCAAGTTCGGCCTCTACTCCAGCGCGGGCGACCACACCTGCGACGTCAACGGCTTCCCCGGCGGGCTCGGCCACGAGCAGCAGGACGCCCGGCTCTGGGCCTCCTGGGGAGTGGACTACCTCAAGTACGACAACTGCCACAACCAGGGCGTCGACGCCCGGACCCGCTACCGGGCGATGGGGGACGCGCTGAAGGCGACCGGCCGCCCGATCCTCTACAGCATCTGCGAGTGGGGCAGCACCGGCCCGTGGGAGTGGGCCCCGCCGGTCGGCAACTCCTGGCGCACCACCGGCGACATCGACGACACCTGGGACAGCATGATCGCCATCGCCCAGGCCAACCAGGGCCTGGCCGACTACGCCAAGCCCGGGGCCTTCAACGACCCCGACATGCTGGAGGTCGGCAACGGCGGCATGACCGCGACGGAGTACCGCACCCACTTCAGCCTCTGGGCCGAGATGGCCGCGCCCCTGATGATCGGCACCGATCTGCGCACCGCCGCCCCGGAGACCCTGGCCATACTGACCAACACCGATGTGATCGCGGTCGACCAGGACCCGCTCGGCCGGCAGGGCTCGGTGGTCTCCAGCGAGAACGGTCTGGTGGTGATGTCCAAGCCCCTGGCGGACGGCGGCCGGGCGGTCACCCTGACCAACGAGGGCTCCTACGACGCCACCATCACCGTGACCGCACGGACCCTCGGCATCGCCGGGGCGAACTCCTACAAGGTCAAGGACCTCTGGTCGAAGAAGTCCAGCACCGGCGACGGGACCGTCAGCGCCGTCGTGCCGGGGCACGGAACCGCGATGTTCCGGGTCACCCCGGGCTCGCCCGTCCCCCCGCCCACCGGGGTCACCCAGCTGAGCGACCTCCCGTTCGGCACCGCCACCAACCAGTGGGGACCGGTCGAGCGGGACCGCAGCAACGGCGACATCCAGCCCGCTGACGGCCACACCCTCACCATCCGCGGCACCGCGTACGCCAAGGGCCTGGGGGTGCACGCGCCCAGCGAGGTCGGCGTCCACCTCGGGGGTGCCTGCCGGAACCTGGTCACCGACGTCGGGATCGACGACGAGACCTACGGCAACGGCTCGGTCAGGTTCCAGATCTTCAGGGACGCCGCCCTGGCCGCCGACAGCGGGCCGATGACCGGCAAGGACCCCGCCAGACACCTCACCGCCGACCTCACCGGCGCCACCACCGTCCGTCTGGTGGTCACCGACGCCGGCGACGGCACCAGCTACGACCACGCCGACTGGGCGGGCCCGCGGCTCGCCTGCGGCAGCGGCCCGGCCGCCGGTGCCCACCAGCTCTCCGACCTCGCCTGGACGTCCGCCGGCAACAGCTGGGGCCCGGTCGAGAAGGACATGAGCAACGGCGAGAACCAGGCCCGGGACGGACGGACCATCACCATCGCGGGCACCACGTACGCCAAGGGCCTGGGCGTCAACGCGCTCAGCCAGGTGGTCTACTTCCTCGGCGGCTCCTGCACCTCGCTCAGCACCGACGTGGGGGTGGACGCCGAGGCGAGCGGCCGCGCGAGCGTCTCGTTCGAGATCTACAAGGACGCCGTCAAGGTCGCCGACAGCGGCCTGATGACCGTGACGTCGGCCCCCAGGCACCTCACCGCCGACCTGACCGGCGCCGAGGAACTGCGGCTCGTGGTCACCGACGGCGGCGACGGCACCATCAGCGACCACGCCGACTGGGCGGGCCCCGTCCTCAGCTGCTGACCACCCGCACGGCTCGAAGGCGCGGCGCCGGACCTGGTCCGGCGCCGCGCCCGGGCCGTTCCCCCGCCGGGAGCACCGGCCGACCCCGTGCCGGGAGCGCCGGGGCGGGCGTCACGGGAGCCGGTCGGGGTCGGAGGCCGGCAGGTCGGACGGCTGCCACTCGATCATCATGATGGTGGCGTCGTCGGTCAGGGTGCTGTCCTGGTTCTCCAGGAGGGCGTGGATGAGACGGCGCAGCGCCTCGGGGGCCGCCTCGCCGGCCGCGGTCGCGCGGATGACGAAGTCGGCGAAGCGCTCCAGCCCGAACATCTCGTGGTTGGTGCCCTTGGCCTCGATGACGCCGTCGGTGTAGAGGAGGATCCGGTCGCCCGGCCGGAGCGAGAAGGTGTGCACGGCGCGCGGACCGCCCGACAGACCCGACAGCCCCAGCGGTGGCTCGGCGGTACGGGTCAGGGCGTCCGCGACGACCTCGTGGCCCCGGATCAGCAGCGGGGGCGGGTGGCCGCAGTTGGACCAGTGCAGGGTGCCGGTGGCGAGGTCGAGCCGGGCGAAGATGCCGGTGGCGAAGCGGTCCGGGAACCAGCGCTGCAGGGCGTCGTCGATGGTGTCGACGAGGTCCGGGAGGTCGGCGCCGTTGCGACGGGCGTTGCGGCAGGCCGCGAGGGCGACCGCGGCGGTCAGACCGGAGGCGAGGTCGTGCCCCATCGCGTCCAGCACGGCGGCGTGCAGGACGCCGGCGGCCAGCGAGTGGTCGAAGGCGTCACCGCCGAGGTCGTAGGCGGGCTCCAGGACCGCGGTCGAGATGACCTGGCCGTTGCAGACGGTCCGCAGGGGGAGGAAGGCCCGCAGCATCTCGGCCGGCAGGCTCATCGTCTCCACCCGCGTCCCCCGGGCGTAGCTGTCGCTGGTGTCGCGCTTAGAGGTGATCACCATCGCCAGCATCGCGGCGAGGAGCCGGCAGCGGCGCACCGCGGCGTTGTCGAGCGCGGCGGTCCGCACGCCCAGGACGCCGAGCCGCTCGGCGCCGTCGACCAGCGGGAACCAGGCGAGCAGCTTGCCGTCGTCGCTCTCCGCCACCCGCAGCCCCCCGGTGCGGTACGTCCAGCCGGCCAGCGTGCCCTCGATCGGGAGGGCGGCACCGCCGCCGAGGGCGAACAGGTGGTTCTGCTGGATGTCGGCCAGGTACACGGTGCTCACGCCGATGCCGAGGGTCTGGGCGTACTGCTGGGCCAGCACCGGGACGTCGGCCGGGTCGAGCGTGCGTCGCGTGGTGAGGAACTGTTCCATCAGCTGCTCACCCAGGTTGAGCGGCAGGGTCTCGTCGGTCATCGCTCCAGCCGAGCCGGGCCGGACCGCGCCGTCCAGCCGACGCGGAGGGAACGGGCCGGAGTCACCCGCACGTGGGCCGCGCGGTCGGCCGGACGGTGGACCGGGACCGTCCCCGGCACGCCGGGGGCGAGCCGGGGACGGTCAGGCGGGGTGCCCCGCGTCGATGTCGGTGACGTCGCGGAAGGTGAGCGGCGCTCGGTCCGCGGTGGTCCGGGTGTCGACGGGGTCGAGGAGGAAGCCGGTGTGGTCGCCGCCGTCGGTCCGGGCGTGGACGCGGCCGGCGAAGTGGGCCGCCGCGTCCGCCAGGACGGGCGCCCCGCCCGGTCCCGGCGTCCAGCGGACGTCCGCGAACTTGTCGGTGTCGTCGCCGGTGCGCCCGCCGAACAGCTCGGCGAGGTCGTGGCGGTGCCGGGGCAGCAGGTGGACCACCAGGAACTCCGCGCGCGACGCGACGGCGTGGGTGTGGTTCGCCTTGGAGATCCACACCGCGAAGCGCACCGGCCGGATCGAGCACTGACCGGCGAAGCCGACCAGGCACCCGGCGCGCTCCCGGCCGGCGGCCGCGGTGACGACGTACACCGGGTAGTCCAGCAGGGCGGCGAAGGCGTCGAAGTCGGGCATGGGTGTCGCTCCTTCCGTGCGGAGGCCGCGGTGGCGGCGGTGGGGTGCGTCCGGTCCTTCGCTGCCCGCTCCCGCGGCCGCCATTCCCGGGCGGCCGTTCGTCGGGCCCTCGCACGCGCGCCCCCGGCCGAAACCTACGTCGGTCGGTCCGGCGGCGCCCGCCGGGAGGACGGCGCCCCTCAGCGGCGGTGGCGGCCGGTGGGGCGCCGGGAGGTGAACGCCGGCCGCGAGGCCGGGAGGAAGAGGCGGGCCACCTCTCCCCCGAGGTTGACGCCGATGGCCAGGGCCATCGCGGTGGCGCACGCCCGGCCGACCCAGCTGCACCCGGCCTCGGGCCGGCCCTGGACGAACGCGAGCATGCCGAAGTACAGCACCGAGCCGGGCATCAGCGGCCCGAGCGCCGCCGTGACGTGCGGCAGCGCGGACATCGCCCGGTAGCGGGCCATCAGCTGGCCGAACAGGCCGACCAGCCCGGCGGCGAGCCCGGTGGCCACGATCGGCTCGACGCGGGCACCGGCCAGGACGGCGTAGGTGGTCCAGCCGACGGCGCTGTTGAGGACGACCGGGGCCAGGGTGGCCCGGTCGGTGCGCAGCAGGACGGCGAAGGTCAGTGCCAGCAGCATCGCGGCCGCGAGTTGGAGCGGCGGGTTCACCGTGCTGCCCGGCGCCCCGTCGGGGGTCAGGTCGGCGTCGTTGCTGACGCCCAGGTACAGCACCGTCATGACGCCGATCACGATGCCGGCCATCAGGTACAGCACTTCGAGCAGCCGGGCGGCCGCGGTGAGGTAGAAGCCGGTCAGGCCGTCCTGGGCCGCGGCCACCAGCGGGCGGCCCGGCAGCAGGGCGAACAGCCCGCCGGTGATGACCACGGAGCCGCGCAGGTGGAGCCCGTTCAGCGAGAGCAGGCTGCCGATCGTCGCGGCCGGTGTCGCGGCGGCCACGAAGCCGTAGAACTCGGGCAGGTCGTGGCGGGCGACCAGGGCGGCCAGCCGGTCACCGGTCAGGGCGGCGACGAAGGCGGTCCCGAAGACCAGCCAGGCCCGGCCGTCGGCCCGGCCGCCGACCAGCAGGGTCGCGGAGCCGGCCAGCAGCCCGGAGGCGAGGACGAGGAGCCAACCCGGGTACGGGGGCCGGCGGCCGAGCAGGACGGTCAGCCGGTGCCGGGCCTCCTCGGCCGCCACCTCGCCCGCCGTGATGGCGGTGACCAGGCGAAAGACGGCGGCGAGCCGGGTGTAGTCGCTGGCCGGACGGCGGACCGCGCGTTCGGCCGTCAGCGGCGCGACGTCCGGCGTCGGCTGGTAGGAGATCGCCACCAGGGTGTAGGTCACCTGCGGCTCGCAGGGGTAGACGCGGTAGGCGTGGGCGACGCCCAGCATCGCGCCCTCCACGTCCTCCGCGGACTCGCCGCTGGCGAGCAGCGCCTCGCCCACCCGCAGGGCGAGGTCCAGGACGCCCGACGCCTCCGCCGGGCCGGGCCGCTGCCGCGGTTCTCCGCCGGCCGCGAGCGGGCGTTCGGCCATCGGCATGCGCACCAGTGGCCGCATCCGGTCCGGCCAGGGCGTGTCCCCGCGACCGGCGCGCCCCGGGACGCTTTCCCCGCCGGCGGGCGGCCGGGGAGCGACAAGCCCGCCGCGGGCGTCCTCGGGCCCGGGGCCGCCCGGCGCCGCGGGGTGCGGGGCGGGGGTCGCGCCCGGCTCCGGCCCGGGGTCGCCGGCGTCGGGCCGCCGGCCCGGGTGACCTTGCTCCGACACCGCCGCTCCTCATCGTCGAGCCGCGCACCGGGGCGGTCACCTGCGGCGGGGTGGCCGCTCGGCGGCGGTGCGGGACCATCACGTTCCACTACGGATGGTCATGATCGTGCTACCCGAAGTGACCTGCGGGGGAACGCCCAGGGCGGCGCGCGGGCCGCTGCCCGGCGTCCGGCCGGTTCCGTACGCTCGGCCGACCGGGTGGCCCCGCCGCCTGCGGAGCGCGGCCGGCCCGCCGTCGAGAAATCCGCTGGCGGGCCCACTCCCCCATTGGCGATCATCGGCGGTATGAACGACCAACCCGTGCGATGGACCCAGGCGACCGTCTACCCCGACATGTGGGTCGACCCGGACAACGACCCGCGCAACGGCGACGGACCCGCTCCGGACGGCGAACTCGCGACGCTGATGGGCTACCTGACGGACTACCGTGCGACCCTGCTGATGAAGTGCGAGGGCCTGGAGCCGGAGCAGCTCGCCCGCCGGTCGGTCCCGCCGTCGACGATGTCGCTGCTCGGCCTGGTCCGCCACCTCGCCGAGGTCGAACGGGACTGGCGGAACTGGCTGGACGACGCCGAGCCGCTGCCCAAGCTGTACGGCAGGCGTGACGCGGACTTCGACGACGTGGTCGGCGAACGGTCCGCCGTCGACGCCGCGTACGCCGACCTGGCGCGTGAGCAGGCGGCGACCGACGCCGCGCTGGCCGGACACACCGACCTCGGCGCGCGCCTGGAGAAGGACGGGATCGCCGTCCGGGAGCTGCTGGTGCACCGGATCGAGGAGTACGCCCGGCACTGCGGGCACGCCGACCTGCTGCGCGAGTGCGTCGACGGCCGGGTGGGCCAGTAGCGCCCCCTCCCACCGGAGCCCGGCCGAGCCCCGCCGGTGCGCGCGGCCGTCTACCCGGGGGGCGACGCCAGACTCCTGGCCGCGGGAGCGTCCGGGTCGGCGCCCTCACCGGGAACATGACGGACAAGCCGGTGATGATCCACGGCGACCTGTGCGCGGACGTGACGGTGCTGTCCGCCGAGTTCGCCCCGGACCTCGTCGGTGGGGCGCTGCACGGCCCGGCGATCGCGCCCCCCTACCTCGACGGCTACGCCCAGGACATCGACCCGGCCACCGTCCTGGTCCCCGAGGTCCTCCGCACGGAGGCGGACGACGACCCGGACGAGTACCGCGGCTTCGACGCCCCGAAGGTCCACGGCGGCCGGCTGCTGCGCCACATCGAGGAGGGCCTCCCGATCACCCTGCCCCGGTGAACCCGGCGGGGGTGCGGCCGGGCCGTCCGGGCAGCCTCGGCTGCCCCTTTGTCGCTCGTCCCACGGGGGTAAACCCCCGCATCAATCGGAGGCCATCCGCAGCGCGCCGCCATGGAATCGCAGGCGATGATCGATCCCACGACACAGTAAGCGAGTTGAGGGGTCGAAGACATGGCACGGCATCACCAGCACATCGGTCGGCGGGGGCTGCTGGCAGCAGCGGCCGTCGCGATCGGAGCGGTCCTCGCTCCGGTCGCGGCCCAGGCGGCGCCGGCGGCATCGGCGGCACCGCCCGTCGAAGCGGCCGGGACGAGCGGTGTGGTCCGCGCGCTGGACCGGGCGGCCCACCCGCTGCGCTCGACCGAACCGGGCCGCGGCACGGCCGACCTGCGCGCCCTGGGTGCGATGATCGGCGACGCGAAGGTGGTCGGGCTCGGCGAGGCCACCCACGGCTCCCACGAGTTCTTCGCCATGAAGGAGCGGGTCTTCCGCCACCTCGTCGAGGAGAAGGGCTTCACCACCTTCGCCCTGGAACTCAGTTGGTCCGCCGGACTCCGGATCGACGACTACCTGCAGACCGGCCGCGGCGGCGACGCCCGCAGCGTCGCCAAGGCGGCCCTGGCCGACTCCCCCTGGGACCGCGAGGAGTTCGTCAGCCTCATCGAGTGGATGCGCGACTACAACCGCCACCACCCGGACCGCACCGTCCACTTCATGGGCGACGACATCGGCGCGCCCTCGCTCGACGACGCGTTCTTCGCCCGGATCACCGACTACGTGCGGCAGACCGACCCGCAGGCCCTCGCCCGGCTCGACGCGCTCTACACCGGGCTGCGCCCGATCGACGACGCCTTCGCCTACCTGGGTCGGCCGCTCGCCGAGCGCCGGCGACTCGCCGCGCAGGCCCGGCAGGCCCTCGACCTGGTCGGCGGTCTGCGGGGCAGCGACCCGGAGGCCGCCGCCTGGGCCGAGCAGAACGCCCGCTCCGTCGCCCAGACCGCCACCTTCCTCTCCCTCGACCCCGGGGACGCCACGACACTGCCCGAGTTCGAACGCTTCCGGGACGAGGTGATGGCGCAGAACGTCACCTGGTGGCAGCGGCGCACCGGCGGGAAGGTGCTGCTCTCCGCCCACAACGACCACGTCGGCCGCCTCGCCGGCGACCCGGCGCTGTACCCCAGGACGCAGGGCGCCTACCTGAACGACACGATGGGCCGCGACTACCTGCCGATCGGCTTCACCTTCTACCAGGGATCGCTCCTCTCCAAGGACGCCGCCCTGGGCGGCCCCTGGAAGAAGTTCACCGAGGGGCCACCCACCTCGGACATGAGCGAGTACACCCTCGACCAGGTCCGCCACCGGGACTTCTACCTGGACGTCCGCACCGCCCCGGCCGCCGCCAGGGCCTGGCTGAGCGGCACCCGGCCCGTCCGCACCTACGGCACGCAGTACCCGTACCCGCCTGGGAACGTCGCGCTCGGCACGTCCTTCGACGTCCTGGTCCACCTCCACGACATCCGGGAGGCCGACCGGACGCCGTAGTGCCGGGGCCGACCGGCCCGGCTACTTGCTCCGGACGCCGCCCAGCGGCTCGGGGTCCGCCCCGAGGGCGGTGAGCGCCGCCTGCCAGTCGGCGTCCTCGGCCTGGAGGGTGCTGCGGAGGAAGGCCGTGGTGAGCCGCCGGATCAGGGCGACCCGCGCGGGGCTCTCGTCGGTCGTCTCGGCGACCTCGTACCCGACGATTCCACCGAGCGAGTGCTCCGCGCCGAACAGGGTGAGCAGGCTCTTGCGGCCCGGGCTGTAGGTGTAGGGGTCGGTGAACCAGTCCGGGCCGCGGGTGGACAGGTGGGACTGGTCGCGGTCCCCGGCGACCACGAGGGCCGGTGTGGTCATGGCGTCGAAGGACGGCTTCAGGAAGGGCAGGTGCTCGGCGGCGAACGGGGTCAGGTCGTCGCCCAGACCGGCTGCCGCCAGCAGGACGCCCGCCTTCACCCGGGGATCGGCCATGGACTCGCCGGGAACGCCGTCGGCGTCCAGGACGCGTGCGCCGAGCAGCGCGCTCGCCGTCTGGGCGCCCCAGGAGTGGCCGGCCACGGCGACCCGGCCGTGGTCGACGCGCCCGCCGAGGCCCGGCACGGCGGCTTCCAGGACGTCGAGCCCGTCCAGCACGCGCGTGAGGTCCTCGATGCGCAGGCGCCAGATCCGCGGGGTGCGCGGGTCGTCGGCCGGGATGCCGAGGGTGCGGGAGTCCAGGTGGGTGGGCTGCAGGACGACGAAGCCGTGGGCGGCCCAGTAGTCCGCGAGCGGGGCGTAGCCGTCCATCGACCAGCCGAAGCCGTGCGAGAAGAGGACCACCGGCAGGCCGCGGCCGGTCGCCGGGGCGGACACCCGGACCTGGAGGTCCTCGCCGCGGCCCGGGGCGGGCAGGACGACCGGCTTGGCGGAGAGCACCGTGGCGGGTGCGTCGGTGCTGTGGGGGACTGACATGGAGGGGCCTTCCGTTCGGGTTCGCTGCGCAGGTGGCTTCGGTGGGCCCGGCGGCGGGTGGCACCGCCGCGGGGCGGGGAATGGGCGATCGTGGGCGCTCCGCCGTCCGGCGGAGACGGGACAGCCGGGGGACGGCATGGCCGGTGGCCCCGTGTTCTGCCATCATGGCCGAAACGGAACGTCGCTCCGCAAACGATACGGAACGACGTTCCGCTTTACAAGCGTCGGTCATCGATCGTCGGTCACCGCTCGGCGGTCATCGATCGTCGGTCACCGACCGTCCGCCACCGATCGAGAGCCATCGATCGTCAGTCGTCGATCGTCAGTCGTCGACCAGGTCCGTCACGGCCCGGGTCGGTCATGGGAGGAGTGCCGTGGTGAACGACAGCGGCCAGGGCGCGGAGAGCGCAGCCGGGTCCAAGCGAAAGGACGCCCGGCGCAACCAGCAGGCCCTGCTGGACGCGGCCGCCGCGGCCTTCGTCACCTCGGGGGTCGAGGCGCCGGTGCGCGACATCGCGGCCGCCGCCGGCGTCGGGATCGGTACCATCTACCGCCACTTCCCCACCCGGGCGGACCTCGTCATCGCGGTCTACCGCCACCAGGTCGAGGCGTGCGCCGAGGCCGGCCCGGCCCTGCTGGCGAGCAGCCCGTCACCGCACGTGGCGCTCGCCCGGTGGGCCGACCTCTTCGTCGACTTCCTGGTCACCAAGCACGGCCTGGCCGCCGCGATGCAGACCGACAGCGCCGGCTTCGAGACCCTGCACGCCTACTTCCTCGACCGCCTCCTGCCGGTGTGCACCCTGCTCCTCGACGCCGCGGCCGCCGCCGGCGAGACCGACTCCGACCTCACCGCGTACCAACTCATGCGCGGCATCGGCAACCTCTGCATCGGCGCCGACAGCGACCCCCGCTACGACGCGCGCCCGCTGGCCGCGCTCCTCGTCGCCGGCCTGCGCCGCCGGCCCTGAGGGTCGCCCGCCCCTGCTCACCACGCCCGACGGCCGTGTCTCCGGGCCAGTGCCGGGAGACGCGGTCGTCGGTGCCGGTCAGTAGCCGACGGTGAAGCGGCGCTGCACGAAGCGCGGCAGCTCCGCCTCGTCGACCAGGGCGACGGCGGCGTCCTCCGCCGAGATCCGGCTGCGCCCGTCCGCGTCGACAACCGGCTGGTCGCCACCGATCCGGAACCGGCCGGTGCGCTCGCCGGGGGCGATGTCCTGCGCGGGGCTGAAGTACGTCCAGAGCCGATTGGACTGCCGCAGGACGTTCAGGGCGTCCCGGCCTCCGCGCACGGCGGCGGCGTACTCCTCCGGGAGTCCGAGTGCGGCGAGGATCCCGTGCAGGCGCTCGTCGGAGTCGGCCAGCACCAGCCCCGGCTCGATCTCCAGGCTGCCCGCTCCGCCGATGACGATCAGCCTGGTCCGGGGGTGACTCTCCAGGGCCTTCACCAGGGCCCGCGCGGCGGTGGCGTAGACCGTCGGGTCGGCGATCGAGCGGCGCACGGTGTCCGCGATGTCGCGGGCGCCGTTCCCGGGCTGGAACCCGCTGATCAGCACGTCCAGGCCGGGCAGGACGGCGGCGACGCCGGCCGCGTCGAGGACGTCGACGCTCTTCCAGATGACGTTCGCCCGGGCCTCCTCGATCCGGGTGGCGTCCCGGCTGAAGGCGGTGACGTGGTGCCCCCGGCCGAGGGCTTCGGTGACGACGCGGCTGCCGATGGTGCCCGTGGCTCCGATCACTCCGATGCGCATGGCCCTCCCCTGTCTCATTCTGCGGCCCGGCTCATGCTGCCGCGCTAGCGAGCGCCGCCTGTTCACGGCGTAGCAAAACTATATGGCGTGCAGTTTTGATACGGCAACCAGCACGGGGACGCCGTAGAGCCCCGCGGTAGAGTGACGCCGTGGCAAGCACAGACGCGGGAGAGACCGGCACCGGAACCCCTGACACGACGACCGCGGGCGCGGGCCGGACAACGGGGCGCCGCGAGCGGCTGCGGGCCGAGACCACCGCCGAGATCAAGAAGGTCGCGCTGGAGCTGATGGCAGCGGGCGGCCCCGACGCGATCACGCTGCGGGCCATCGCCCGCGAGATGGGCATGACGGCCAACGCCATCTACGGGTACTTCGCCACCCGCGACGACCTGGTCACCACGCTGATCGACAACGTCTACGGCTCACTGGCCGACGCCGTGGAGGCCGCTTGGGCGGCCGCCCCCACCGGGGACCCGGCGGCCCGGATCCGGGCCTGGGCCGACGCCTTCCGGGACTGGGCCCTGGCCAATCCCGAGGGCTTCCGCCTCGTCTACGGCGACCCCGTCCCCGGCTACCGGCCCCCCGAGGGCGGCGCCGCCCCGGACGCCGCCCACCGGGTCTGCACCGGCATCACCGCACTCGCGGCCGAGGCCTGGCCGTACGCCGAACCCCGTTACTCCGACAGCGAGTTCGCGTGGTCCGACTTCGACCCCGGCCTGCTCGACAAGGTCCGCCCGGCCTTCCCCGACCTGCCCCCCGCCGCCGTGGCACTCGCCCTGCGGACCTGGAGCCACCTGCACGGCCTGGTGTCACTGGAGATCTACGGCCACCTGCGGACCCAGACCCTCGGCCCCGGGAAGCTCTTCCGCGAGGAACTGACCCAGCTCGTCCGCTCCCTGGGCATCCCCCCGCGGGGGTGACCATCACGGGTCGCGGCACCGCTCCGCCCCACCGATCCGCACCAGAGGACAGGACTCCACCCGGTGGACGACGGGAACCACGACGGGCTCGGCACCTACTGGGACCCGCTGCCCACCGCCCGGCGGCTGCTCACCGGCCAGCCGCACCTGGACCGGTTCGGCGGCCACTGGGACGAGCGCAACTCGCGCAACGTCCCGGGCCCGTTCTACGGCGCCGACACCGACAGCCTGCAACTGGGCCGCCGCGACGCACCCTTCCACCTCGCCCACGACGACGACCACGGCCCTTTCTCCGGCCGGGAGTTCGTCTACCGCCAACCGGTCGGCGCGACACAGACGCGGGACCCGCTGGACGGCTGCGCCCTCGGTCACGGCGGCTTCGCGATGGACGGCGACGACCACTGGACCGTCCCGGCCGTGCGCGCCCTCGCCGTCGACACCGACGACCGCGGACTGCTCTCCGGCCGGGAAGCGGCCGAGCGCGTCGCCACCTGGGCCAACGGCCTCGGCGACACCAGACCCGTCACCTGGTTCCCGGCCGCCCTCGTCGAATGGAACGCCCCGATCGAGACCGACTTCGAGCCGATCACGACCGAAGCACCCCGCCCGCCCCGGCCATGGTGGCATCGCTTCACTGCCGGATGAAAGCACTCGGCCCGGTCTGGGTACTGCTGCTCCGCTCCCCCGGGGATGCCGCCGGCCGCCGCCGCGGGCGAACTCCGGCGGGTGGCATTTCGCTGGTGCTGCGTCACCGTCGAATTACTGTGCGTTCCGCCGGGAGTGGATATGACGCCCAGTCATCGGAATGTCACGCATTTCCCCGAATGGATACCGGACCCTCTTCTACGGGCGGCCGGCGGTAATCGGTTCATCACGCATCGCTTTCGCTCCGCCCGGCAATTGCCGGGCGGAGCGCGGTCCGCCGCATTTCGCCCGGCCGGGGTGGCCGGTTCCGGTGGGCGGGCTCAGACGTCCAGCCCGGCCTCGATGCGCTTGAGGCTGTGCCGGGCGAGTGCCAGGTTGGCCCGCGAGCGGTCCAGGGCCAGGTAGAGGAAGAGCGAACCACGCGCGCCCGCAAGGGGCCTGATCAGGTGGTACTGGCCGCCGAGGGTGATCAGGATGTCCTCGATGACATCGTCGATCGACAGCGCCGCCATGGCCCTCAGCTTCGCCCGGACGACCTCGGTGTTGCTGGCGGCCGCGACCTCCAGATCGAGCTGCTGGTTCCCCCCGAGATGCCCGAGCGACATACCGCTCTCGTAGTCGACCAGGGCCACGCCGATGGCGCCCTCGATGCCCATCGCGTCCGTGAGTGCGCTGTCAATGTTCATGACCTGTTCGTCCTTTGCGTGCCATCCGGGCGGAACCCCCGTGTGCAGGAATCAAAGTAGCAAGAAGGTCATCGGGTGTGGCCACCGCACGGAAATGGTGAAATAAAGTACGCTGCCAGCGGTTCAGAAAGCGAAGGGGTACTGGTGCACGCGCTCGAAGCTTCCCTCTCCGATGTGCTCGACTCCCCCGGAGTGGTCGGCGCCGCGCTCGTGGACGCCGTCACGGGCCTCACCTATCGGTCCGCCGGGGAGCACCGACTGCTCGGGACCGGAGCCGAACTCGCCGAGCTGGCCAACCTGATCGGCGAACGGCTGTGCGAAGCCGGGGCGGAGGGCGAGTTGGAGAGCCTGGTGGTCACCAGCACCCGCCACCACCACGTCGTCCAGGTGGTCCCCCGGCAGGGCGACCCGCTGCTGCTGGCCACCGTGCTGGACCGCGGGCAGACCAACCTCGCCCTGGCGATCCGCCAGAGCGCCGACCGGGCAAAGGGCCTGCTGGCATGACGGGCCGTCTCCACGACCCGGCCGCGCCCGCGTCCCCACTCGTGTCTCCCGCCGCACGCAACGTGCCCGCCCTCCTGCTGACGCTGCGCCAGGGCGAGTTCACCGGCTCGGTCACCGTCTCCAGCGCGCCGGGCGGCACCATCCACCTGGAGCGGGGGCTGGTCACCGCGATCGAGACGCCCGGGGCCCCGACCGTCGAGACCCTGCTGCTGAAGTCGCGGCGCGTCGGCGAGGCGGACTGGTCCGCCGCCGAGACGGCCGCCGCCGCCAACGCCCAAGGCCTCACCGGCCTCCAGGGCGGCGACCTCGGCGCGGCACTGGTGGCCCGGGGGTCGATCGGCGCCGCCGAACTCGAAATGGTCTGCGCGGCCGCCGCCTTCGACGGCGCCTTCGCCCTGGTCCTGAGCCCGCCCGGCAGTTGGGAGGTGGCCGAAGCGGCCGCCCCCGCCAGGATCGCGCTGCGCCCCGGCATCGAGCCGCAGCGGCTGTTCGAGGAAACCGGCCGGCGGGTGGCCCTGTTGACCCGCCTCTGGGGGCCGCCCGGACAGCTCGCCCGCAGCCGGATCCGCCCGGCCACCCCGGCCGGGTCGACGGCACCGCGGATCCCGGACCGCTACCGGGAGATCCTGGTCGCCGCCACCGGCCGGCGCACCGCGCGCGACATCGGGTTCGCACTCGGGCGCGGACTGTTCGCCGTGCTGCTCGACCTCGCCCGGATGGACGCCCGGCAGCTGCTCCACCGCGAGCCGGTGGTCCCGCCCGCCGCGGTGCCGAGCGTGGCGCCGCGCGCGCCGCACACCGGCCCGCCGCCGGCCACGACCGGGCCGCTGCCCCGCCGGGTCCCCGCGCGGCGCGGCCCGGAGGTCCCGGACGGACCGACCGCAGCCGGCGGGCTCCCCCGCCTGCCCACCCGGCCCGAGGGCCCGGCTGCCGTCTCCGGCCAGCCATCGAACGTTCACCGCGCCGAGCGGACCGAGAAGACCGAAGAGACCGAGAAGAGCGCACCATGAGCAGCCAGACGTCATCCGCAGCACTCGTCGACGAGTTGAAGTCCCTCCGTGACCGGGTCGTGGGCATCTCCGAGAGCGTCGTCTCGACCGCCGACGGCCTGCTCGTGGCCGCCGACACGGCCGCCGTCCATCCCGAGTCGGCCTCCGCCCTGTCCGCCGCCATGCTCGGCCTCGGCCGGCGCACCGCCGCCGAGGTCGGCCTGGGCGGCCTGCGCGACGTGGTCACCCGCTGCAACGGCGGCTACGTCGTGGTGCTGGCGATCGGTGAGCAGGCGCTGCTGATGATCCTGGGCGACGAGGGCATGGACGTCGCCGGTCTGCACCGCGAGGCTCCCGCCACGATCCAGCGGCTGGGCGAGCTCCTCGGACTGGTTCCGACGCGCTAGGCCCGGACCGGGGCCACCGGCGCGGGCCGGGTCGCCGACGGGGCCCGGACCGGGGCTACCGGCGCGGGCCGTAGTCCCAGTAGTGGTCGGGGTAGTCGCCGCACGGGTACTGCATCAGCGGCGCCTGCGGAGCGGTACTGCGGTAGGTGACGGCGAGGCACTGGTGGCTGTTGTCGTTGACGAACCGCATGCCGCGCGGCCACTTCTCGATCTTCCAGGACTGCCCGGGGCTGCTCCGGCACTCCGACTGCACCACCTCGGCGGTGGCCCGGGTACTGGAGTCCCGGACGGACAGACAGAGGGCACTGTTGTAGCTGACGATCCGGTAGTAGGTGTCGCCGTCCGGGTCCGTGTAGGCCTTCTGCGCCTCCCAGAAGTGGTCGGGGAAGTCCCCGCAGGGGTACTGCTGGACCTCCCGGCCGTCCTCCCGGGTGCCTCCGGGCGTGGCGATGCACTGCTGGCTGTTCCCGTTCCTGATCTCCACCGATCCCGTCGGCGGAACCACCGGGGCGCCGCCGAGCCGGCCCGGTGCCGGGACCTCCGCCGTCGGTGTGGAGCTGGCGGGCGCCGGGGGCGTACCGGCGGGCGTGGCCTCGCCCGAGGGGACGGCGGGAACGGCGGGATCCGGCGGCGGGCCGGCTCCCGTACTCCGAGCGGCCGTCCCGGCCGGTTCGGACGCCACCGGAGCGGACGGCGGCGGCACCGGCGGTGCGGTCGGCGTCCCGCCGGACCGGTCGGGCGCACTGCTCGGGGTGGCAGGAGCGGAGGGGGTCGACGAGACCGGCCCCGTACCCGGAGCCGGTGCCGAGGGGCTCCCGGCCGCCGGTGAGGGGGCGCCGGAGCCCGGCCTGCCCCAGGCTCCGGCCGCCTGCGGGACGGCGTCGAAGGGTCCGTGCGCCGCCGCGCCCAGGCGGACGCCCACCAACAGCCCGGCCAGCACCAGGATCCCGGCCAGCACCGCCCCCGCCGCCCCTACGACCGCCCCCGCCCCGGCCGTACGGCGCCATCGCGCACCCGTGGGCCCGCCGCGCGGCGGGCCGAGGACGGTCGCACCGATCGCGACCTCGCGGGTCGGGCCGGTCGGGCCGCCCCGGCCGTGGTCCACGACCCGGACCAGCTCCCCCCGGACGATCCGGGGCCCGGCCGGGACGAGAGCCATCCCGGTCACCTCCCGGTACTGGCCGGCCAGCGCCTCCCGCACCCCCACGAGGTCGGCCTCCAGCCGCCGCAGCACCGGTAGGTGCGCGTCCACCCCGTCGCTCACCGGCTCCGCCCCGACCCGTGACCGCTCCTGGTCGACCAGGAGCCCGACGGCCTCCTGCTCCCGGCCGGCCGTGTGCCGCGCCTCACGGGCGCTCTCCCTGATGCGCCGTACCTCGGCCAGACACCAGGTCGCCTCCCGCAGCCGGACCTGCCGGACCTGTCGGAGCGGCGCTGCCACCGGGTCGGTCGTGCCACCTTCCGGGGCGTCGGTACCGCCGGTACCACCGACACCCTCGACACCATCTGCACCACCGGCCAGCTCACTCCGCAGCTCGGCCACGATCGCGACCAGCACACGGATCAGGTCCTCCGCCTCCGCCATGCCCTCCTCGGCCTGCCGCTGCGCGTCCCGGGCCCGGTCCAGCGCCTGCTGCGCGGCCGACCGCCGGGCCGCGGGCGGCTGGAGCCCCTCGGCCGCCCGGGTCGCCTGCTCGTGCAGCTGGGCGGCCCGCGCCAGCAGCGCCGCCCGGGTCCGCGGGTCCTCCACCTGGTCGTGGACCAGCCGTTGGAGCAGGTGCCACGGGATGTCCTTCTCCGCGGAGCGGTACGCGCTCCAGCTCGTCCGACCGGCGGGGTAGCGCTGGGCGAGCCTGCGGAGGGTCACCCCCGAGGTCACCTCCCGCACGAACCGTGCCAGGGCGTCCGCCTGTTCGGTCTCCCCCTTCAGGCGCCCCTGCGGGCGTCCAGCACTACCCACCTCTTGCCCCCTCCCGTGTACGCGGACGATCCGGGCTGTCCGCCGCTCGGTCGGCCCTCGGCCGATTCCTCGTAGCCGGACAATCCAACATGGCGCGCCGTGGGACCTCCACCGGTTCTTCGGACAACTTCCCGGTTCCGTCAGGACACCACCGGGCCGGGTGCGAATACGGAACTCGGCCAGGGCGGGCACCCCCTGAGCGCCCGCCAGGTGCGGGCCCACCGCTCCGCCGCGGCTCTCCCGCGATGGCGACCGGCACCATCGCCCCCTCCACCCGGGCCGTCGGCCCTCCGGTAGTCTCCGCTGTCAACGGCCGGGCGCGGCGCGGCCGGGAGGCGGACCGTGGCGACAACGTACGGAGTGGGCATGACCGGTCAGGTCGTAGTCGTCGGTGGCGGGGTCATGGGGTCGTCGGCGGCCTGGCACCTGGCGGCGCGGGGCCGGCGGGTGACGCTCCTGGAGCGGTTCGCCCCGGGGCACGACCGCGGCAGCTCGCACGGCAGTTCACGGATCTTCCGGCTGGCCTACCCGGAGCCCGAGTACGTCGCCCTCGCCGTGCGGGCGCTGCCGCTGTGGCGGCGGCTGGAGGAGGAGACGGGCACCGCCCTCCTGGAGCTGACCGGGGCGGTGGACCACGGCCCGGCCGCCGCGACCTCGGCCCTGCACGCCGCGCTGGCCGCCGCCGGGCGGCCCGCCGAGCTGCTCGACCCGGCGCGGGTGGCCGAGCGGTGGCCGGGATTGCGGGCCGACACCTCCGCGCTGTTCCACCCCGAGGCCGGGCGGCTGCACGCCGACCACGCGGTGGCGGCGTTCCAGCGGGCGGCCGCGGCGCACGGGGCCGAGGTCCGGCACGGCGTCCGGATCGCCCGGATCGCCGTACGCGGCGGCGGGAACGGCGACGGGAGCCGCAGCGGGGGCAACGGCGGCGCAGGCGTCGAGCTGGTGACCACCGAGGAGGAGGTGATCCTCGCCGAGCAGGTCGTGGTGGCGGTCGGCGGGTGGGCGCCGGGCCTGCTGTCGGGGCTCGTGCCCGGGCTGCCGCCGATGCGGGTGACCGAGGAGCGGCCGGTGCACTTCCCGGCCGCCGCACCGCTGGACTGGCCGAGCTTCATCCACCACGGCGGGGCGCAACTGGTCTCGGACGTCGGCGTGTACGGCCTCGGGAGCGTCGACGGCGTCAAGGTCGGCTTCCACGGCGTCGGCCCGGTCGTCGACCCGGACCACCGCGCGGGCGACCCCGACCCGCGCGCGGTGGAGCGGGTGCGGGAGTACGCGCGGCGCTGGCTGCCGGGCGTCGACCACACCGCGCCGACCGCCACCACCTGCCTGTACACCACCACCCCGGACCACGACTTCGTGGTCGACCGGCGGGGCCCGGTGACGGTCCTGGCCGGCTTCTCCGGGCACGGGTTCAAGTTCGCGTCGGTGCTCGGCGCCCTCGCCGCGGACCTGGTCGAGGGCCGCCCGGCCGCGCGCCGCTTCGCCCTCGGGGCCGGCCGGGGGCGCTGACCGCCCGCACCGGAGCGGCCGACTCAGCCGTGGCCGTCCTCGGCCGCCTCCGCCCGCTCCCGGGCCGCCATCACGTCCTCGCCGTGCTCGAAGGCCCAGGCGCCGAACGCCTCGACCGGCTCCAGCAGCGTCCGCCCCAGCCCGGTGAGGGTGTACTCCACGTGCGGCGGCGACCCGGCGTACGCGCGGCGCTCCACCAGACCGTTGAACTGGAGCCGGCGCAGCGTCTCCGTGAGGACCTTGGGGCTGATGCCGCCGATCCGCTCGCGCAGTTCGCCGGGCCGTGCGGGACCGTCGCGCAGCGCCCACACCACGACGGCGTTCCAGGTGTTGGCGAGCAGATCGAAGGCGAGCCGGGCTCGGCAGTCGGCGAGGAAGCCGTGGTCGGTGGTCACTTACCAGATGGTGCCCCAGCGGTTTCGTAGTGTCGTCCCGATTCTGAAGGACGGGTCACGACAGAGGGGTTGAGCATGATGAGGATCGGGATCGTCGGCACCGGAACGATGGCGCGGGCGCTGGGTGAGCAGTGGGCGCGGGTCGGCCACGAGGTGCTGGTGGGCGGGCGGGACGCGGACCGCGCCGGCGCCCTCGCCGACCGGATCGGCGCGCGGGCGGGGACCGCGCGGGAGGCGGCCGAGCACGGCCGGGACGCGGTGCTGCTGGCCGTGCCGTACGCGGCGGCGGTCGGCGTGGTGTCCGGTCTGGCCGGCGCTCTGCGGGGCAGGGCACTGATCGACTGCACCAACCCGGTGGCCCCGGGCTTCGTCCTCGAAACCCGGGGCGGCCCCTCGGCCGCCGAGCGCATCGCGGCCGCGGCGCCCGGCGCCTCCGTGGTCAAGGCGTTCAACCTCTGCCACGAGAGCGTGTGGCGCAGGACGCCGCCGGTCTTCGACGGACGCCCGCTCGCGGTGCCGCTCTGCGGTGACGACGCGTCGGCCCTGGAGACCGTACGGGGCCTCGTGCGCCACCTCGGCTGCGCACCGGTCGACGGGGGCGGCCTCGACCGGGCGGGCCTGCTGGAGGCGACGGCAGCGTTCCTGATCGGTCTGTGGGTCGGCGAGGGCGCGGACGCCCAGGCGATCGCCCCACCGCTGGCGTACGCGGGGGGCGGGCCCTCCTGATCCGCGCGCGGGCCGGACCGGCCCCCACGTGGTCGCCGGGGGACGTGCCGGCCCTCGGCGACCACCTGGCGGCCGGGTGCTCGGACCCCGCGCGGGTCACCGGTCCTTGAACTCCTCGATGGCCGCCCGAGAGGCCTCGGCCATCGCCTCGCTCCCGACGTGCCCGGAGTCCTCGAAGATGTGGAGCCGCGCGTCCGGCCACACCTTCGCCAGCGCCCACGCCGTCTCCACCGGGCTCCCCATGTCGTGCCGGCCGTGCACCAGCACCCCCGGGATCCCGGCCAGCCGGTGGGCGTCGCGCAGCAGTTGGTCCTCCTCCAGCCAGGCACCGTTGCTGAAGTAGTGGGCGCAGATCCGTACGAAGGCGATCTGCTCGTCGACCTCGCGGTCGCTGTACATCCCCGGGATGCCGTTGGGCTCGTTCGAGACGACGGCGTCCTCCCAGGCGAGCCAGTCGGCGGCGGCCTTCGCGCGGACGGCCCGGTCGGGGTTCTCCATCAGCCGGGCGTAGGCCGCGAGCAGGTCGCCGTCCCGCTCGCCCTCCGGGACGCCGTCGCGGAACCGGTCCCAGGCCTCGGGCTGGAACCGCCCGGCGCCCCGGTAGAGCCAGTCGGTCTCGGCGGGGCGGGTCATCGTCACCGCCTGGATGACGATCCCGGTGACCCGCTCCGGGTGTCGCTGCGCGTAGGCCAGCGCGAGCGTGGATCCCCAGGACGCGCCGCTCAGCAACCACCGTTCGACACCGAGGTGTTCGCGCAGTCGCTCGATGTCGTCGATGAGGTGCCGGGTGGTGTTCAGGCGCATGTCCGCCGCCGGGTCGCTCGCGTGCGGGGTGCTGCGGCCGCAGTTGCGCTGGTCGAAGCGGATGAGCCGGTAGCGCTCCGGGTCCCAGGCCCGCGTCGGCCGGCGCGGGGCACCCGCCCCCGGGCCGCCGTGGACGGAGAGGGCGGGCTTGCCTTCGGGGTTGCCGAGCTCCTCGTAGTAGATCCGGTTGCCGTCCCCGGTGTCGAGGAAGCCGTGGCTGTACGGGTGGGTGGGAGCGTAGAGGTCGACCATGGCCGCCGATCCTACGGGAGCGGTCGTGCTCGAACCAGGCCGTGACAGAGACCGGTTGGGCGGCTCCGCCGCACGTCGGCAGGACGTTCGGCGGAGCCGCCGGGGGCCCCGTCCCGCTACGCGCCCTCCCGGGTCAGGACGGCGGTCGGGGGCGCCGGGGCGGGGTCGGTGAGGAGTCGGGCGGTGAGGGCGTACTGGGTGAGGGCGCCGGCGAGCAGGACGGCGACGCCGCCGACGGCGTCCAGCACCCAGTGGTTGGCGGTGGCCACCACCACGAGGAAGGTGAGCAGCGGGTAGACCGCCGCCAGGGGTGCCAGCCGGCGGTGGCCGACGGTGGTGATGACGACCAGGGCACACCAGCAGGACCAGGCGATGTGCAGCGACGGCATCGCCGCGTACTGGTTGGAGAGCGAGGTGAGCACGCCGAGCGGGGCCTCGCCGGGGATGCCGGACGGGTCCTCCCGCAGGTTGAGCCCCGGGACGAGCCGGGGCGGGGCGAGCGGGTAGCCCCAGAAGCCGACCAGCGCCAGGCCGGTCGCGGCGAACAGGACGGTCCGGGCCGTGCGGTAGCGGTCCGGGTGCCAGACGTAGAGCCAGACCAGCACGCCGAGCGGCACCACGAAGTGCAGCACCTTGTAGTACCCCTGGGCCGCGTCCAGCAGCCAGTCACCGGTCCGCAGGGCCCAGGCGTTGACGACCGGCTCGATGTCCACGTGCAGCAGCTGTTCCAGCCGGAAGACGCTGCGGGCGTGGCCGGTGGCGGTGGCGACGCGCTCGGGCGCGACGTTGCGGATGTAGGAGTAGACGCCGTAGCCGACCTGGACGAAGAGCAGCTCCAGCACCGGGTTCGGGCGGGAGACCGGCCGTAGCGGAGCCGGCAGCAGGGGGATCCAGGGCAGCGCGGGACGCCGCCGCAGGGGCGGGCCGGGGGCGCGGCGCAGGTGCCAGAGCAGGTCGTCGCGGGCCAGGAACGGCAGGGCGGCGGCCGCGGCGAGGGCGACCAGGGTGGGGGCCTTGCGCAGCAGCAGGCCGCTGACCGGTTCGATCTCCGGGTCGAGCAGCGTGCTGGGCAGCAGCGCGACGGTGACCGCGACCACCGGCCACAGCGCGCGGGACTCGGGCCGGCGGCCGAGCCGACCGGTGGCGGCGAGCAGCAGCCACCCGAGGTGGCCCGGCCCGGCCACCGGTGCGGCGACCAGGGTGGCGCAGCCGAGCACGCCGACCGCCAGCAGCGGCTGGCCGTCCCGCGCGTAGCCGCCGGAGCGGCGGACGGCGAGCAGCACGGCGGTGACGGTGACCGCCAGCCAGCCGACCAGCAGCGCCGGGCCGTGCAGGCCGAGCCGGAGCAGCACGCCGAGGGCGGTCTGGTCGGACGGGTCGCCGGTGACGGCCGGGGCGTCGAAGCGGCGCCAGAAGCGGGCGGCGCGGTCCGGGTCGGCGATCAGGACGGTGCCCTGCACCAGGGCGGCCACCGCGAGGGCGGTCAGGGCGGCGGACGCGGGGACGGCGCGCCGGCGCGGGAGGGCGACGGCGAAGAGGGCCAGGACGGGGTGGAACGCGATCGCCAGGCCGAGCGCGAACCCGGCCCGGCGGTTCGGGCCGCGCGGCAGCACGTCGAGCAGCACCAGGGCGGTGCCGGCGAGGCCGACCACGGCGTCCACGGGGTGGCCCCGCTGTTCGGCGCTGATCAGCAGGGTGGCGGCCGCGACCGGGGCGACGGCGGCCGGGGCGGGCAGGTCCGGGGGCGGGTGGCGGGCGACCAGGGTGCCGATCACGGCCACTGCGGCGACGGCGGTGAGCACCAGGCCGACCCGGGTCGCGGTGGCGGGCCAGCTGCCGAGCAGCAGCGGGAGGAGGGGCCGGTCGTCGGCCTCGTCGCCGAGGGACGTCCAGGTGACGACCGCGGCCGCGGCGAGGGCGAGCACCAGGCAGGTGGTGGTGAGGAGGGCGGCCGGGGGGTGCCGGGTGGGCGCTCCGGGCGCCGGCCTGCTCGCGCCCATCCCGCTCCTCCCGCCGTGCCGCCGCGCCCCGGGCCGGTCCGCCGGTCGGGTCGCCTTCCTGCCGACTCTCGGGGGTCGGCGGCCGCCCCGCACGCCGGACGGCGCCGCGTGGGGGACGGCCCGGGCGGCGGCGGCCCCGACGGCGGGCGACGGCCTACCCCCCCCCACTGGTCACCCGTGCGGCGGACGGCGGCTCCCGGCCCGGTGCTCGGCGAGGGCGTGCCCCACCTTCTCCCACAGGAACGGTGCCTCGGTGAAGCGGATGCGGTGGCGTCGCGCAGCGCGTTGGGGAAGGCCGGCGGCACGGGGTCGAAGGGGCTCTCGCTCATCGACTGGGCACCGAGCGGGTCGATCGAGTCGGAGGTCTCCGCGAGGTGCACGGCGGTGCGCGGTACGTCGGCGTAGCCGGGCAGCCGGTAGCGGCGGAAGGCGCAGGGCTCCTCCCCGTGCTTGACGCCGCGCACCGAGTCCTCGATCGCCCGGTAGCCGGTGCAGCGGCCCAGGTTGCCCTTCAACGACCTGGGCGGATCGTCGAGTTGTCCTTCGTCCAGGTGGCCGCGATCTCCAGGTCTCCCCCGGCGGTCACCCGTAGCGGCTCCCGGCCGACCCGGCTCAGGTCGATCAGCCGCCGGATGTGCGGCTGCGGCTCGGAGAACGGCTAGGTGCCGCCGCCGAGGAAGGTGCCCCCGGCTGCCACACCCCGCGACGGCGGGCGTCCGCTCAACTCATCGTGGCGTCGCTAGAGCAAGCCGGGCAGCCCGACCGGGCCGTCGCTGCCCCGGGCATACCGGCCCCGCCCCGGGCGGCGTCGGCCACCGCTCAGTAGACGTCCCGGACGTAGCGCTTGTCGCTCGCCAGCTGCCGGACGTACGCGGCGGCGGCCTCCTCGTCCAGGCCGCCCTGGGCGGCGACGATCTCGCGCAGCGCCAGGTCGACGTCCTTGGCCATCCGGCCCGCGTCGCCGCACACGTAGAAGTGCGCGCCGTCCTGGAGCCAGCGCCACAGGCGCGGGCCGTGCTCGCGCATCCGGTCCTGGACGTAGACCTTGTTGCGCTGGTCGCGCGAGAAGGCCACGTCCAGGCGGTCCAGGTGGCCGGCCGCGCGGAAGGCCGCCAGGTCCTCCCGGTAGTAGAAGTCGGTGGCTTCGCGCTGCTCGCCGAAGAAGAGCCAGTTGGGGCCGGTGTGGCCGCGGGCCTGCCGGTCCTCCAGGAATCCGATGAACGGCGCGACCCCGGTCCCGGGGCCCACCATGATCATCGGAGTGGTCGGGCCGGTGGGCGGGCGGAAGTGCGGGGAGCGCTGCACGAACACCGGCACCGGGCCGTCGTCGGCGCAGTCGGCGAGGTAGGTGGAGCAGACGCCGCCGCGGTCGCGGCCGAGGTCGTTGGTGTAGCGGACGACGGACACCGTGAGCCGGACCTCGCCGGGGTGGGCCAGGGGGCTGGAGGAGATCGAGTACAGGCGGGGCTGGAGCCGCTTGAGCACTCCGACCCACTCGGCTGCGGAGGCGCGCAGGGGGAAGGCGCCGACCACGTCGGCGGCCTGCCGGCCCCAGCTCCACTTGGCCAGCTCGCCCTTGTTGTCGGGGCGCAGCAGCCGCTTCAGGACGCGGTCGCCGGTGCGGTCGGCGACGAACCCGAGCAGGTCCGGGGTGAGGCGGGCGATGTCGAGGCGGGTCCGCAGGGCCTCCCCCAGCGGGAGGTCGTCGCCGTCGGCCAGCCGGACGTGCTCCTCGGGGTCCAGGCCCGTCAGGGCGAGCCATTCGGCGACCAGTCCGGCGCCGTTGGCCGGCCACACGCCGAGGGCGTCGCCGGCCTCGTAGGCGAGTTCGCCGCCGCGGGTGTCGAAGGCGAACTGCCGCACCTCCTTCTGCGATCCGGGCAGGCTGAGCAGACGGTTGCCGACCAGCAGGGTCGGGAAGGGGGCCGCTCGGGTGAAGCCGCCCGGTGTGGCGGCCGGGGTGGTGGGCGCGGCGGACACGGGCACGGGCACGGCGGGAACAGCGGGCGCCGGCGCCCGCTCCACCGGCGCCACGAGCGTGCCGGTCACCTGGTCGAGCCACTGCCCGGCGGGCCCGTCGTCGTCGGCCTCGCAGTCGGTGCGCGCATGCAGGCGGGTCGCGCCCAGCTCGGCGAAGCGCTCGTCCAGCCGGCGGCCGTGACCGCAGAAGTCGTCGTAGCTGGAGTCGCCGAACGCCAGGACGGCGTAGCGCACGCCCTCCAGGCGCGGGGCGTCCGGGGCGGTGAGGCCCTGCCAGAAGTCGGCGCCGTTGTCGGGCGCCTCCCCGTCGCCGAAGGTGCTGGTGACGACGAGCACGTCGGTACCGGCGGTGAGCCGCCGGGGGGTGGTGTCGGCCATCGCGAGCAGGGTCGGGGCGCGGCCCGCCCCGGCCAGGCGGGCCGCGGCGGCGGCGGCGAACTCCTCGGCGTTGCCGGTCTGCGAGGCCCACAGGACGAGCAGTTCCCGGGCCGGCGCGGCGGGCTCGGCGCCGGCCGCCCCCGGCGCGGCCGGGACAGCCGGCCCGGGCGCGCCGGGGGCGCCCCGGGAGAACATGCCCGCCAGCACCCCGTCCACCCAGAGCGCCGTCGCCGGGGCGAACGGTGCTCCCGCCGGGAGCACCGGAACGGCCCCGGACGGCGCCGTGGCGGCGGCCGCGACGTACCCGGAGAGGTATCCGGACAGGTAGCGGCGCTCCGGTTCGGCGAGCACCGGCGGGGCGAGGTCGGCGAGGCCGAAGAGCGCGGTCAGGGCGGAGACGGCTTCGGACGCGCCCCCGGGCACCGCCGGCACGGGCCGCACGGCGAGGGGCGGCTGCCCCGTCCCCGCACTCGGGTCGGCGGTCACCGGCACGGGCGCGGTCTCCTCGGGAGTCGGGGCGGGCACCACGCGCAGCGCCACGGCGCAGGCCTTGAACTCGGGCTGGAAGGAGACCGGGTCGACGGCGTCGTTGGTGACGGCGTTGATGCCGAGGTACTCGCCGAAGAGGTCGTTCCAGTGGAACGGCGCGAAGCAGTTCCCGGGGCGGACCCGGTCGGTGACGACGGCGGGCAGCACGGCGCGGCCGCGGCGGGAGGCGACCTCGACGTGGTCGCCCTGCCCGGCGCCGATCGCGGCGGCGTCGTCGGGGTGGAGCTCGACGAACGGGCCGGGGTCGAGCTTGTTGAGCTTGGCCACCTTGCCGGTCTTGGTGAGGGTGTGCCACTGGTGCTGGAGGCGGCCGGTGCTGAGGACGAACGGGTAGTCGTCGTCCGGGAGTTCGGCGGCGGGCAGGTGCGGGCGGCCGAAGAACCGGGCGCGGCCGGTGGGGGTGGGGAACGCGAGCCGGGGTCTGCTCCCGTCGGCGCGCTCCAGCAGGGTCTGGCTGACGCCGTCGTTGAGGTACCGGATCGGGTTGCGGTCGGGGCCGTCCGCGGCGGGCGCCGGCCACTGGACGGGCGTTCCGCGCAGCCGCGGGTAGCTGACGCCGCGCAGGTCCCAGCCGGTCGCCGGGTTCCAGGCCCGCTTGAGCTCCTCGAAGACCTCCTCGGCGCTCGTGTAGCCGAAGGCGTCGGCGTAGCCCAGCTCGCAGGCGACCCGGGCGATCAGCTGCCAGTCGGGCAGGGCCTGCCCGGGCGGGTCGACCACGCCCTCGACCAGGGTGAGGTTCCGCTCCGAGTTGATCATGACGCCGTCGGACTCGGCCCAGAGCGTGGCGGGCAGCAGCACGTCGGCGTAGGCGTTGGTCTCGGTCTCCGTGAACACGTCCTGGGTGATGACCAGTTCGGCGGCCTCCAGGGCGGCGATGACGGTCTTGCGGTTGGCGACCGAGGCGACCGGGTTGGTGCAGATGATCCAGCAGGCCTTGATCTCGCCGGCGGCCATCCGCTCGAACATCTCCACCGTGCCGCGCCCGGCCTCGGTCCGCAGCGTGCCGGCCTCGACACCCCAGAGCTCCTCGACGAAGGCCCGCTCCTGGGCCACCAGGACGGAGCGCTGGCCGGGCAGGCCTGGGCCCATGTACCCCATCTCGCGGCCGCCCATCGCGTTGGGCTGGCCGGTGAGCGAGAACGGACCGGAGCCCGGGCGGCAGATCGCGCCGGTGGCGAGGTGCAGGTTGATCAGGGCGTTGGTGTTCCAGGTGCCGTGGGTGGACTGGTTGAGGCCCATCGTCCAGCAGCTCATCCACTCCCCCGCCTCGCCGATCCACCGCGCGGCCTGCCGGATGTCCGCCTCGGGTATCCCGGTGATCTCGGCGACCTTCGCGGGCGGGTAGTCCGCCAGGAAGTCGGGCATCTCCTCCCAGCCCTCGGTGAACTCCGCGACGAACGCCTCGTCGGTGTGCCCGTTCTCGACCAGCAGGTGCAGCAGTCCGTTCAGCAGGGCGAGGTCGGTGCCCGGCCTGATCTGCAGGAAGAGGTCGGCCTTCGCGGCGGTGGCGGTGCGCCGCGGGTCGACGACGATCAGCTTCGCCCCGGCCGCCTTGACCCGGTCCATCATCCGCAGGAACAGGATCGGGTGGCAGTCGGCCATGTTGGCGCCGATGACGAGGAACGCGTCCGCGTGGTCGAAGTCCCGGTAGGAGCCGGGCGGCCCGTCCGCGCCCAGCGAGAGCTTGTAGCCGGAGCCCGCGGAGGCCATGCACAGGCGGGAGTTGGACTCGATCCGGCTGGTCCGCACGAACCCCTTGGCGAGCTTGTTCGCCAGGTACTGCGCCTCCAGGGACATCTGCCCGGAGACGTAGAGGGCGAGCGCGTCGGGGCCGTGCTCGTCCAGGATCGCGCGCAGCCGCCCGGCCACCGCCGTGATCGCCTCGTCGACGTCCACCGGGACGGGTTCGGCGCCGCGCCCGGCGCGGATCAGCGCGGTGGCGGCCCGCCCGGAGGCGGCCATCATCTCGGCACCGGTCGCGCCCTTGGTGCAGAGCCGCCCGGCGTTCGTCGGGTGGCTCCTGTCCCCCGACACCTTGGCGACGGTGCGCCTGCCGGTGGCGGCGTCCCGGCCGATGTCGAGCACGACGCCGCAGCCGACGCCGCAGTACGAGCAGACCGTCCGTACGCTGTCCGCCTTCGAAGCCGGCATCGTCACCGAGACTCCCTCCCCAGGGATCACGCGGTGGGAAGGTCCCACGATCGTGACCCTAGGAAGAGCGCATTACCGCCTCGTCACAGCGCCTGTTTCGCGAGGTTAACCGGACCGCACGGGCGCCTCCCGGTGGACGTGAGCACCACGGCGCGCTGCCATGCCTCCCCAAGCCGTCGATCACGCCACGCCCGGCACGATCCGGGGTGCGGTCCGCGACGGGGGCCCGCGAGGCGGCGCGGCGCCCCTGCGTTCCCGGCCCTGCGTGCCCGGGCCGGTCGCCCTAGGGTGGAGGGGTAGCGGCGCCGCCGGGCGGCCGGTGGACCTGCCGTCGGGCCCGCTCCCGCACGAGGTGCCCCGGGGGAGGGCGGCCCGGTCCCGACCCACCGGCGGAGCGAGGTGCGATGCGGTTGCCCCACCGGGCGGCGTCCCCGCTCCTGCCCCGCCCCGATCCCCCGGTGGCGCACCGCGCGGTCCGGGTCACCACCGCCGCGTGCACGGGCTTCTACGTCTTCCGCTACGGCTTCGACCAGCCGGTGACGGCCACCTACGCCCTGTTCGGGGCGATCGCGGTCGGCGTACTGGCCCGGGTGGAGGGCGGCGCGCGCGCCCGGGGTCGGACGCTGCTGCTGACCCTGCCCTTCGCCTGGGCGCTGGTCTGCCTGGGCACCGCGCTGGCCGTGCACGCCTGGACGGCGGCGCTGGGCATGGTGGGCGTGGGCTTCGCGGTGTCCTTCGCCTCGGTGGGCGGACCGCGGCTGGTCGGGCTCACCACCGGGCTCCAGCTCTTCTACATCCTGCCGTGCTTCCCGCCCTACGCCCCGGACACCCTGCCGCAGCGGCTGGCCGGCGTGACCGCGGGCCTGCTGCTGCTCGCCGCCGCGGAGCGGCTGCTGTGGCCGGAGCCGCCGCCGAGGGACTACCGCGACCGCGTGCGGAGCGCCGCCCTGGCGCTGGCCGGGCTGGCCGACCGTGCCGCCGCGCACTGCGGCGGGCCGCCGCCGACCGCCACCGGCGCCGTGCCGGACGATGCCACCGCGGCGGACCGCGCCCGGGCCCTCCTCGACGACCTGCGGTTCTCCCGGATCCCGCTGATGGAACGGCCCGCCGGCCCGGGGGCCGCCGACCGCGCGCTCACCCACTGCGCGACCACGCTGCAGTTCATCGGAGCCGAGCTGCTGCGGATCCGCCGGTTGGGCGCCACCGGCGGGCCCTACCCCGAGGCGGCCGCCCTGGTGGCGACCACCGCCGGTGCGCTGCGCGCGGCCGCGGCGGGGGTTCGGCCGGACGGTCCGGTCCCGTCCGCCGCGCCGGTCGAGACGCGGATCGCCGCCTTCGACGCCGACCGCACCTCACCGGCCGGCGGTACCGACGCGTCGGACGGCCCCACCGGCCCCACCGTCGCCCGGCTGGCGCTCGGCACCCTCGCCCTGAGCGCCGCCGAGGGCGCCCGCTTCCTCACCCTCGCCACCCGCACCAGCCGCCGGGCACCGCCGCCGCCCGACAGCACCCCGCCCGACCAGCGCCCCGGCCCGTTCTGGTACGCCTACGAGCCGACGCCGATGCTCTGGTGGCGCCGGATCCGCGGCAACCTGACCCCTCGCTCGGTGTACTTCCGCAACGCCCTGCGCACCGCCGGCGCCCTCGGCGCGGCCCGTCTGGTGGTCGGCGCCCTCGATCTCACCCACGGGTTCTGGGTCCTGCTGGCGACCCTCACCCTGATGCGCACCAGCGCGGCCGACACCCGGATCACGCTGCGCCCCGCCCTGGCCGGCACCGCCGGCGGCGCCGTCGTGACGGCGCTGCTGCTGATCGCGGTCGGCGAGCACCCCGTCTTCTACGCCGCCGCGCTGCCGCCCGCGATGCTGTTCGCGTTCGCCTTCAGCCCGGGGCTCGGGCTGGCCTGGGCGCAGGGGACGTTCACCGTCGTGGTCGCCATGGTCTTCACCCAGCTCGCCCCGGCCGGGTGGCGCCTGGCCGAGGCCCGGCTGGTCGACGTGGCGACCGGTGCCACGATCGGCATCCTCGCCGGGCTCTGCGCCTGGCCGCGCGGCGGCGGTCACGACCTGCGGCGGCGTACCGCCGAGCTGCTGGACCGCAGCGCCGCCGCGCTGTCCGAGACCGTCGCCGTGGTCACCGGGTCGGGCCCGGCCCGGGGCGCGCTGCAGCGGGCCCGGCACAGCACGCTGCTCACCGAGGCGCTGTACGCCCAGTACCGCAGCGAGCGCCACCAGTCGGCCGGGGAGGGCCCGAACTGGCAGGCCGCCGTGCTGACCGGGCAGCACACGGTGCGCGGGGCCGAGCCGCTGCTCGCCCGGATCCCGCCGGGCACCGCGGCCTCCGGCCCGCACGGCGGGGCGGCCCTGGTCGGCCGCGCCGAGCAGGTCGCCGCGGCATTCCGCCGCGAGGGCGCGGCGCTGCTCGACCCGGCCGGGTTCGCCGCGGCGGACCGGGCGCTGGCCGAGGCCCTCGCGGCCCTGCACGAGGACCGCGTCACGGCCACCCGAACGCCCGAGGACCCGGTCTCACTGCACACCGTGGACGTCACGCTCTGGCTCACCGGGCTGCTGGACGACCTCGGCCGGGTCCACGGCTCCGCCCGGGCCGCCCCGGGCGGCACGCCGGCCCCGGCAGAGCGCCACGCTTGACAGGTAGGCAAGCCTTACCTAAGTTGAACGTCCATGTTCCGCAACCGCCCCGACACCACCCACCCGGCCGCCCTGCTGCGACGCCTGCGTCCGGGACCGCTGCCGATCGACCCGCAGGCCGATGTCGGGCGGCGGGCCTGGGCGGCCTGTCCGGGCTGCGACGACGCCCGCGGGTGTGCCGGCTGCGCGGAGCGGCGCAACTGCCGCGAGCACTGGCGCTACCTGCTCTCCAACACCGGCAGCGTGCTCCACCTCCAGTGCCCCACCTGCACCCACGTCTGGGACCACGAGACCGGCTTCGGCGCCACCCGGCAGGAGATCCGGCGCCCGGCCTGAGCGGCGCCGCCGAGAGCACCGCACGGCCACCGGGCGGGCGGCCGCGTTCGGGTAGAGTCACCGGCACGGGGCGGCCGTTCGCCGTCCCACGGCCTGCGCGAGGCGCGCGGGCCGACCGTCGTACCGGGGCCGATGACGCCCCCGCGAGGATCCGCCGGCAGGAGAAGCAGCGTGTGCGAGCCCCGGGTACCCGGCGCCACCGCCTGCCCGCCGTGAGCTTCCACGCCTGAACCGCCCGGCCGCCCCCACGGGGCCACCGCACTCACGCGTCGGAGCCCCGGGCCACCGGAGCACCCGCCCCCGGGCGACGCGTGGGACGCGGCCGCGGCCTTCCGCACCCCGTCCGTCCCCCGCGCACCCGCCGGTCGCGCCCGAGCACGACAGGTCCACGCCGTCTTGCAGATTCCCCCGCCCACCGCTGCCGCACGCCTGCGCGCCGCCCGCCCCGACTGGCTGACCGACCCGAAGGTCTGGCGCACCGAGGTACTGGCCGGCCTGGTGGTCGCGCTCGCGCTCGTCCCCGAGGCGATCTCGTTCTCGGTCATCGCCGGCGTACCCCCCAAGATCGGCCTGTTCGCGTCCTTCACCATGGCGGTGACGATCGCGATCGTCGGCGGGCGCCGCGCGATGATCTCGGCCGCGACCGGCGCCGTCGCGCTGGTGATCGGGCCGCTGAACCGCGAACACGGCTTCGGCTACCTGGTCGCGGCGGTGATCCTGGCCGGCGTCTTCCAGATCGTGCTGGGCGCGCTCGGGGTGGCGAAGCTGATCCGGTACGTGCCCCGCTCGGTGATGGTCGGCTTCGTCAACGCGCTGGCGATCCTGGTCTTCATGGCCCAGGTCCCCGAGATGACGGACGTGCCGTGGCCGGTCTATCCGCTGATCGCGGCCGGCCTGGCGCTGATGGTGTTCTTCCCGAAGGCCACCAGCGTCGTCCCCGCGCCGCTGGTCTCGATCACCGTCCTCACCGTGGTCACCGTGGCGGCCGGCCTCGCGGTACCGACCGTCGGCGACAAGGGCGGCCTGCCGTCCTCGCTGCCGGTGCCCGGGCTGCCGGACGTGCCGTTCACCCCGCACACCCTGACGGTCGTCGCTCCGTACGCCCTCGCGATGGCGCTGGTGGGGCTGATGGAGTCGCTGATGACCGCCAGGCTCGTCGACGACATCACCGACACCCGCTCCGACAAGACCCGGGAGTCGGTCGGCCAGGGCGTCGCCAACATCGTCACCGGCTTCTTCGGGGGCATGGGCGGCTGCGCGATGATCGGGCAGACCATGATCAACGTGAAGGTGTCCGGCGCCCGGACCAGGCTCTCCACCTTCCTGGCCGGTGCCTTCCTGATGGTGCTGTGCATCGTCTTCGGCCCGGTCGTCTCCCGCATCCCGATGGCCGCGCTGGTCGCCGTGATGGTGATGGTCTGCTTCGCGACCTTCGACTGGCACTCCGTCGCGCCGAAGACCCTGCGGCGGATGCCGGCCGGCGAGATCGCCGTCATGGTGATCACCGTCGCCCTGGTCGTCGCCACCTCCAACCTCGCCGTCGGCGTCGTCGCCGGCTCGATCACCGCCATGGTGATCTTCGCGAAGCGCGTCGCCCACCGCGCCGACCTCACCGCCCTCACCGACCCGGACGGCGGCCAGGTGATCTACTCGGTCACCGGGGAGCTCTTCTTCGCCTCCAGCAACGACCTCGTCGCCCGCTTCGACTACGCGGGTGATCCGGACCGGGTGGTCATCGATCTGAGCCGGGCGCACATCTGGGACGCCTCCTCGGTGGCCGCCCTCGACGCGGTCGAGGCCAGGTACGCGCAGCGCGGCAAGTCCGTCGAGATCACCGGCCTCAACCGGCCCAGCGCCGAGATCCACCGCAGCCTGAGCGGCGAACTCGCCGGCCACTGAGGCCGCCACCGGTACCACCGCGCCCGCCCTCCGGTCCGTCGGAGGGAGGGCGCGGTGCTGTGCCGGCGCCGATCAGCCCGGCAGCGCGTCCAGCAGGAGCTCCGGGCGCACCGGGAGGTCCCGCACCCGGACCCCGGTGGCGTGGTGGACGGCGTTGGCGACGGCCGCGGCGGTGCCGACGATGCCGATCTCGCCGATCCCCTTGGAGCCCATGGGGTTCAGGTGCGCGTCCTCCTCGTCGATCCAGTGGGCCTCCACGGACGGGATGTCGGCGTTCGCGGCCACGTGGTACGCGGCCAGGTCCCGTTCGGCGTGGTCTCCGAACTCCCGGTCCATCGTGCTGTGTTCGAGGAGCGCCATCGAGACACCCATGATCATCCCGCCCACCAGCTGCGACCGGGCGGTCCGCTCGTTCAGGATCCGCCCGGCCGCGAAGACCCCGAGCAGCCGGCGCAGCCGCACCTCTCCGGTGTCGGCGTCGACCGCGACCCGGACGAACTGGGCGCCGAAGGCGTGCCGGGCGTACTCGCGACCGGCCTTGACCGCCCCCGTGGTGTCCGCCAGGTGGCGCAGCCCCTCGGCGGGCAGCGGCGCGGTGCCCCGTTCGGCCAGCGTGCGGCGCAGCCCGGTGCACGCCTCGTGGACCGCCCAGCCCCAGGACGCGGTGCCCGACGACCCTCCGGCGAGCGGAGCCCGGGGCAGGTCGGTCCGGCCGATCGCGACGCCGACCCGGTCCGCCGGCACACCGAGCGCCTCGGCCGCGATCCCGGTGAGGGCCGCCCGGGCGCCGGTGCCGATGTCGGTGGCGTTGGTGCGCACCAGGAAGGTGCCGTCCGGGAGGGCGACGGCCTCGGCGGTGGAGGGCGACACCAGCACGGGGTACGTCGAGGCGGCGACGCCGCAGCCGAGCAGCCAGGCCCCCTCGCGACGGGGCCCCCGGGCGCGCTCGCCCGCCCAGTCGAACCGGCGCGCACCCTCCCGCAGGCACTCCACCAGGTGGCGGCTGCTGAACGGGCGGCCGGAGTCCGGCTCCACGGCCGGTTCGTTGCGCAGGCGCAGGTCGACCGGGTCCAGCCCGCAGGCCTCGGCGAGCTCGTCCATCGCGCATTCCAGGGCGAACATGCCCGGCGTCTCGCCCGGGGCCCGCATCCAGGAGGGGGTGGGCACGTCCTGGCGGACCACCCGGTGCGACGTCCTGCTGTGCGGCGCCACGTACATCACGCGGGCCGGCACGGCGGCCTGCTCGACGAACTCGCGCACCGTCGAGGAACGGGTGACCACCTCGTGCGCCAGGGCGGCGAGCCGGCCGCCGTCGTCGGCTCCCAGGCGCAGCCGGTGCACCGTGGGCGAGCGGTGGCCGGTGAGGGCGGGCAGCTGAACCCGGGGCAGGGCGAGCCGGACGGGACGGCCGACGTGCCGGGCGGCCATCGCCGCCAGGACGACGTGCGGCCTGGTGGTGCCCTTGCTGCCGAAGCCGCCGCCGACATGCTCGCTGATCACCAGGACGTCCTGCGGCGCCACCCCGAACAGTGCGGCCAGGGTCTCCTGGACGTTGTTGCCCCCCTGGCTGGAGTCGTGCACGGTGAGCCGGCCGTCGGCCCACCGGGCGGTGGCGGTGTGCGGCTCCATCGGGTGGTTGTGCAGCGGGCCGATGCGGTAGGTGCGGTCGATCCGGACGTCCGCCTGCTGGTAGGCGTGGTCGAAGTCGCCGTGGGTGCGGACGGCGGGGTGGCCGCCGTTGGCCTTCTCGGGCGTGTAGAGGCCGGGGTGGTCGTCGGTGAGCACGACGTCGTGCGGTTCGGCGGCGTAGCCGATCCGGACGGCCTCGGCCCCCGCCCGGGCGTCCTGCGGGGTTTCGGCGACGACCAGGGCGGCCACCTCGCCGCGGTGCGCGACCCGGGGGGACTGCAGCACGGCCAGCGTCGGGTCGCCGTCCGCGGGCAGGGTGAGCACGGGTGCGTCGCGGTGGCTGAGCACCGCGAGGACCCCGGGGATCGCCAGGGCGGCGGCGGTGTCGACGGCGGTGATGTCGCCGCGGGCGACGGTGGTGGGGACCGGCCAGGCGTGGAGCAGCCCGTCGGGGTGGTGGTCGCCGGCGTAGCGGGCGGCTCCGGTGACCTTGTCCAGGCCCTCCGGTCGGGCGAGGTCGCTGGTCATCGCTGCTCCTGACCGGTGGCGAGCAGGCCGAGTTCGCGGACGGCGAGCCGACGGGCCAGCGCCACCTTGAACCCGTTGTCGGGCAGCGGGCGGGCGGCGGCCAGTTCGGCGTCCATGGCGGCTCCGACGGCGGCCGCCGTGAACGGCTCGCCGAGCAGCGCGGCCTCCGCGGTGAGGGCCCGCCACGGCCGGGGGGCGAGGGCGCCGAAGGCGAGCCGTACGGTCTCGACCCGGCCGTCGCGCAGGGTCAGGAGGGCGGCGAGCGAGCACGTCGCGAAGGCGAAGGAGGCCCGTTCGCGGACCTTGCGGTACACCGAGCGCGCCCCGGCCGGGGGCGGCGGCAGCTCGACGGCGGTGACGAGTTCGGCGGGCCCGAGTTCGGTCTCGCGGTCCGGGGTCGAGCCCGGCAGGCGGTGGAAGGCGGTCAGCGGCATGGTCCGGTCCCCGGCGGGGCCGGTCAGGTGCAGGACGGCGTCGACGGCGACGAGCGCCACCGCGAGGTCGGAAGGATGGGTCGCCACGCAGTGCTCGGAGGTGCCGAGGACGCCGAGGTCGCGGTGGACGCCGGTGCGGGCCGGGCAGCCGGAGCCGGGCAGCCGCTTGTTGCACGGCTTGGAGACGTCCTGGAAGTAGAGGCAGCGGGTGCGCTGGAGCAGGTTGCCGCCGGTGGTGGCGGCGTTGCGGAGCTGGCCGCTGGCCCCGGCCAGGACGGCCCGGGACACCACCGGGTGGCGCTCGCGGACCAGCGGGTGGTCGGCGAGGTCGCTGTTGCGCACGTTGGCGCCGATCAGCAGGCCGCCCTGCGGTGTCTCCTCGACGCGGTCGAGCGGTAGGCGGGCGATGTCGACGAGCAGCCCGGGCCGTTCGACGCCGAGCTTCATCAGGTCGACCAGATTGGTGCCGCCGGCCAGGGCCTTCGCGTCCGGACGCCCGGCCAGGAGGGCGACGGCGGCGGCCACCTCGGTGGGCCGGGTGTAGCCGTGGGGCTTCATGCCGGACCCTCCTCGTTCCCCGCCCCGGCCCCGGTGGCCGACGCGCCCCGGCCCTCGGCCTGGGCCTGCCGGACGGCCCGGACGATGGCCGGGTAGGCGCCGCAGCGGCAGACGTTGCCGCTCAGCAGTTCGCGTAGCGTCGCCTCGTCGGTCGGAGCGGGGTCACCGGCGGTCTCCGCGAGGACGCCGGCCGCCGAGCAGAGCTGGCCCGGCGTGCAGAAGCCGCACTGGAAGGCGTCCTGTTCGAGGAACGCCCGCTGGAGCGGGTGCGGGCCGTCCGGGCCGGCCAGGCCCTCGACGGTGGTGACCGCGCGGCCGTCCTGGGCGACGGCCGGCAGCAGGCAGCTGTTGACCCGCCGTCCGTCCAGCAGCACGGTGCAGGCACCGCACTGGCCGTGGTCGCAGCCCTGTTTCGCACCGGTCAGACCGAGCCGGTCGCGCAGCACGTCGAGGAGGGTGGCGCGGTGGTCGACCGTGAGGGTGTGCGGCCGATCGTTGACGGTCAGGGCGATCCCGCTGCTCGTCGCGAGGGTGTCGGTGGCATCCATGGGCCCACGCATTCCACGCGGGGCCCCGCCGGACACCCCCCGACCCGCCCGACAACCGCTTCGCCGTACACCGCCCCGGCGGGCGCGCCGGTGGTTACCGGGTCCGCCGGTGGTCACCGGGTCCGCCGGTGGTCACCGGGTCCGCCGGTGGTCACCGGGTCCGCCGGTGGTCACGGCGGTGCGAGGTCGCCCTCCGGGCGGCCGGCTCCGCCGTCGGGGGCCGGTGCGGACACGAACAGGCCGAGGGTGTCGGTCAGCACGAGGAGCCGCCGCACCACCTCGCTGGCCGCGGTGATGACCACGTCGCGCCCCCCGTGGTGGGCGGTCACCCGCAGGCGCAGCAGGGTGTTGAGGCCGGTGCTGTTGCAGAAGGAGACGCCGGACAGGTCGACGTCCAGGCCGCTGCCGCTGGCGTCCAGGGCCCGTTCGAGCGCCTCGTCGAGCGGCCCGGCGGCATCGAGGTCGATCTCCCCGGTCACCCGCACCAGGACCCGGTCCCCGTTCCGCGCGGTCTCCCAGTGCACCCACAGGCCGTGCGCGAGCCGCTGTCCGAGCGGGCGGCCGCCGTTCACCACCGCCGCCGGCGAGGCCGGCGCGGCGTCGGTGCTCCTTCGGTACGGGTCTTCGACCATGGCCTCCTCCTCCGGGCGACGCAGGCGGACCCTTCAAGGGTGGGCCCTTCAAGGGTGGGACCCATCGCTTCGCTCGTCAACCGATGCCCGAACGCCGATTCGCCTGTGGCAAGAAGGGAATCGGCACTCCTAGGATGGGAGTATGGCCGTGGAAGGATCAGCGCGAACGGGCTGGACGTTCGTGACCAACCACGCCCGGGTGCTCGCCGCGATCGCCCGCGACCCCGGGGTTCGGCTGCGCGATGTCGCGCTGGAGGTCCAGCTGACCGAGCGCGCCGTCCAGGCCATCGTGACCGACCTGGAGCAGGCCGGCTATCTCACCCGGTCCCGGACCGGGCGCCGCAACCTCTACCGGATCGCCGCCGGCACCTGGCTCCGGCACCCGGCGGAGTCCGGGCTGAGCGTGGCCGAACTCCTCGACCTGCTGGCCCGGGCCCACCACGACGGCGCCCCGGGGCAGGGGGCGGCGGAACCCCCCGGGGCCGGGGAGCAGGACGGCGCCGGGCGCCGACACGCCCCGCAGCGGTCCGACCGGCACGCCGGCCGCCAGGTGTCTTGACCGGGTGGGGGTCGGTCAGTCCGCCGGGATGTGCGCGAGCATCCGCTCAAGGCCGCCCACCCAGGTGGCCCTGAGCGCGTCGATCGCCCTTTCCTCGACCTGGAGGCCGGCCGGAGCCGGCGGGCCCGGAGGCCCGGCCGGCCCGCGGCGCGGCGGGGACCGTCAGCCCTCGGCCGGCAGCTCGTAGACGTGGTCCGGGGTGATGATCGAGGTGATCGCCCTGGCCAGCAGGGTGCTCGGCTCGAAGCCGTCGTGCAGGATGTCGGTGTTGATCAGGAGCACCATGGTGGCCTCCTGCTCCGGCAGGTACATCGTCACGCTCTCGTAGCCCGGCAGCGAGCCGTTGTGCCCGACCCAGCCGTGCGTCCGGAAGAGCCCCAGGCCGTACCCGGCGCCGTCGAAGCCGGGGACGGTGATGAACTTCTCCCGCTGCGCCTGGGTGGCCGGGGACAGCAGGGTGCCGGTGGCGACCACCTTGGCCCAGCGGCGCAGGTCGTGCAGGTCGGAGATCATCGCACCGGCCGCCCAGCCCCAGCTCGGGTTCCAGTCCGTGGTGTCGGCGACGTCGCCGCTCAGCGTCTGGTTCGTGTAGCCGTGCGCGTGCGGCTGCGGGAACTCCGCGCCGGTCGGCAGGAAGGTGTGGTCCAGGTGGGCCGGCCCGGTGACCCGCTGGTGGACGAAGTCCTTGAGCGGCATCCCGCCGAGCTTCTCCACCAGCAGGCCGAGCAGGACGTAGTTGGTGTTGGAGTACTGGAACGCCGCGCCCGGGGCGAAGACGTTCTGGTGGGTGAAGGCGTAGGCCAGCACCTCCTGCGGGGTGAACGACCGGGTCGGGTCGCTGAGCAGCGCCTGCTGGAAGGCCGGGTCGGCCGTGTAGGAGAACAGGCCGCTGCGCATCTCCAGCATCTGCCGGACGGTGATGTGCTCGCCGTCCGGGACGCCGTCCAGGTAGGCGGCGATCGGGGTGTCCAGCCCGACCAGGCCGTCGTCGACCAGTTCCAGGACGGCGGTGGCGGTGAAGGTCTTGGTCTCGCTGCCGATCCGCATGTTGAAGTCGGTCCGCATCGGCGCGCCGGTCACGGTGTCGGCGACCCCGGACGAGCGGACGTAGGTGCCCCGGCCGGGCAGCCAGAGCCCGACGATCACCCCGGGGAGCCCGCCTCCAGGCGCGTGCACTCGATCGCCTCGTCGAGGCGGGCCGCGAGCGCGGGGTCCAGCCCGTGCGGCGGCCGGCCGTCGGCGGACCGGTCGGCGGCGGTGACGACCGCCGCCGGGGCGGCCTGGACCGGGGACACCGAGAGGGTGACGGGCGCGAGGGTGGAGAGGGCGAGCAGGGCGGTGGCCAGTCTGCGTGCGGGCACACGGCGCATGGGTGGGGGTCTCCTCCGGAAGTGGGCGGACGCTGCGAGGCCAAGGTCACCACCCCCGTGGCCCCGCCCCGCGCGCCCGCCGCCCACCCCCCGGCGAGTCCATCCGTACGGACCACCGCCACGCTCGGCCCCCTCAGCTCACCGGGCCGGGCCGGCGGCGCCGCACGCCGCCGCCGGAAATCCTGACGAAATCCTTACGCGAGCGCCTCAGGGCCGGACACCACCCCCCCTGACCTGCCGCGACGACCGTCCGCCGACCGGGCGGGCCACCGGCCGCGCCCCGGTCCCGCCCCGGCGCCCCCGGTCCGCCCCCTCCGCTCCGGGAGCGGACTCGCCGAGGGGAGTACGATCGCGCCGACGAAGCGCCAAGTGGGGTCGACCGCAAGCCCGGTGACGCTCAGTGCACCCGGCGGCCAGGCCGCCGGGAGCCGCGGAACCGCTCGCCGTCCCCCCACCGGGCGCGTGAGGCGACGAGTCGAACGGGGGCGGTCGGCATGAGCACACCGGCGGGTAGTGGTCAGTTCAGCGTGAACGGTCAGGCGATGAAGGGTTCGCAGTCGGCCTTGAACGGCATGGCCCTCGACTGCCCCACCATCGGCGCGCTGGCGGACGAGTCGACCAACGCGGCGGCCGCCGCGCACCAGGGCTGGGACACCGCCGGTGCGCTGCGCGCGGCGCTGGCCGAATGGCACGAGCAGGTCGAGCAGTTGACCGCGCGGCTGCACCGGAACAGCTCCGCGATGGAGCAGACGACGCTCAACTACCACACCACCAACCAGTCCATCGCCGACCTGCTCAAGGTGAAGTGACCATGCTCGGATACGAGGACGTCCTCCACGCGAACCCCGGCACGCTGTCCACCGCCGCGACGCAGTGGCGGGCGATGGCCGACCGGTTCCACACCATGGAGGGCAGCTTCGACCGCGACGTGCTCTCGGTGACCCGCGACGGCCTGTGGACGGGCGGCACGGCCGGTCTGGCCGACTTCCAACTGATGGCGACCAAGGGGCAGATCGTGGCCGCCCAGGTCGAGGCGAAGGCGATGGCCTCACTGCTCGACGACGCGCGGACGGACTTCGAGGCCGCGCAGAAGCAGGTCCGCGACGCCGCGGACGGCGCGGTCAAGGCCGGCTTCAAGGTGACCGGCACCGGCGTCGCCGTGCTCGATCCCAGCACGCTCGACCCGGGCACGCTCAACGACCTCCACCACGACGCCGACACCCAGCGGGCCTACCAGGAGGCCGCGGGAAAGTGGACGCAGGCCATCGAGGCCGGCCTCCAGCGGGCCACCGACGCCGACCAGCGCGCCGCCCGCGCCCTGCGCAGCGCCTCGAAGGCCGGCAGCTTCGACAACTCCTTCAACGGCTCGGCGCTGGGCGGCGGCGACCAGGCGGACGCGCAGCGCGCCGCCGACCTCGCCACCCGGATCGACAGTCTGAACGGCGACGAGCGGGCCCAGCTGGCGAACCTGATGAAGGCCAACGCGGACAGCCCCGAGTTCTCCCGGACACTGCTGGACACGCTCGGCCCCGACGGCACCCTGAAGCTCGCGGAGAAGCTCAACGACCCGGGCAAGGACGACGGGAAGAAGGGCAGCTACCCCGGTCTGCAGACCGACCTCACCCGGGCCATCGCCTCCGCCACCCAGGACCCGAGCACCGAGTTCTACCAGAAGTGGCGGGCCGGCCTGCGGGAGAACGGCACCAGGAACTTCGGCTCCAACACCGAGCCGGTCTACGGGTACCAGATCCTCGGCACCCTGATGGGCAAGGGCGACGCGAAGTACTCCACGCCCTTCCTCACCGACCTAGGCGACGACATCATCGCCGCCGAGAAGAAGCAGCCGGGCCTGTGGAGCTACCGGGCGTCGCACGACGGCACCTCGCTCGGCGCCGACCCGCTGGACGAGCTGCTCGGCGTCATGGGCCGTCAGCCCGAGGCCGCGACCTCCTTCCTGGACCCGGGCGCGGACGGCTCCAACCAGCGGCTGCACTACCTGCTGAAGGACCGGGACTGGCCGCAGGGCTACCTCACCGGCTACACCGGCGAGATGAAGATGCCCGACCCGCTCTCCCAGAGCGGCCTGGCCGCCGCCGTCGAGGCCGCCGCCACCGGCGAGCGGGCCGGTACCGCGCACGACGGCAAGCACACCGAGGCCCAGGCCCGCGTCATGCACGACACCATCGTCACCATGGACGAGGGCCACGGCGGCGACAAGATCAAGGACACCCTGCGCCGGCCGCTCGCCAACGCCCTCGCCGACTACGTCGGCGACACCCACGAGCTGCTCAACGGCCGCAACGACGTCTACAACGGCCACACCGGCCACGACTCGGTGTGGAAGGACGGCGACACCACCCGGATGGCCGTCGGACAGGACAGCCTGGTCCGGTTCATGCGCGGCCTCTCCGACGATCCGGCCGCCTACGGTACCCTGCACCGCGCCGAGACGGGCCGGATCGACCAGGAGCTCGCCGCCATCGGCCCCAACCCCACCGAGGCCCAGATGAAGGACCCGATGGGCAAGGGCGCGGCGGCGCTCGGGGTCTTCGACGCGATCCGCGCCGACGCGGACCTGGACATGCGCGACGACAAGAACGCCCAGGCGGACTGGAAGGCCAAGGTCCTCTACCACACCATCGGCGCCCCGATCACCCCGATCGCACCGCTCGGCGACGCCGCCCAGCGCCTGGTCGACACCTGGACGTACGAGGTCAGCCTGGAGGAGAAGGACCGCAACAACAGCGAGGCCAACGCGAAGGTGTCGGACACCTACCTCGGTGCCAACCGCCAGATGTCCGACATGGTCGGCATCTGGGCCAGGGACCGCGGCATGGACCCGGACGGCCCGACCGTCAACTCCCTCCAGGACGACATGCTCAACAGCCGCAACCGCAGCAACGACGTCGCCGGCCGCTACCTCGGCCGGGGCAACGCCTGATGGCAGCAACGCCCGGGGCCCGCCGCACCGCGGCCGCCGCCACCGCCCTGGTGGCGGCGGCCGCGGTCGGCACCGGGCTCTGGTGGACGCTCGGGCGCGACGACCCCGACCGGGACTGCGCGGGCCTGCGCACGGACGCCCGCGTCCGGACCGTCCTCGGTGACACCTGGCGGTCCGACCTGCCGTGCGGCGAACTCGCCGCCGGGCTCCGCCGCGCCACCGTCGGGACGCGGCCCGGCGCCCACACCCTCGGGCAGGCCCACGCGATGCGCACGGTCGTGCTGGCGGTCGCCGACTCCGCCGGCCACCGGGTGCACCCGGACGTGCGCGGCCCGCTCGCCGAGGCCCTCGCCGACTACGCGGCCGACACGCACACGGTGCTCACCGGCGTCAGCAACACCGCGATGGCGCACGACGGCCCGGACGACGACGCCTGGCAGGACGACCGGGGGGTGCACTTCGCCGTCCGCGAGGACCAGTTGATCGAGGTCCTGCGCGGCCTCGCCGAGAGCCCGGCGGCCTACGCCGGCCTGCGCGGGGCGGACCTGCGGCAGGGCGCGGCGGGCCTGGCCGCCGTCCCGGCCGACCCGTCGCCGGCCGCGATCGAGGACCCGCTGGCACGCGCCGCCGCACCCGCCGGGGTCTTCGACGGGATCGCCGACGACGTCCTGCGCGGGCGCTCCGGCGCCGCCCGGACCGCCTGGCAGGAGGGGGTGCTCCAGGGCCTGGCCCCCGCCGGGGCGCCACCCGCGTTCGGCGACGCCCCTGCCGAGTACCTCGCCCGGACCTGGCTGGGTCGGCTCGCGGAGCCCGCGCCCACCGCGCGGGAGCGGTTCGCCCGCCTCGACGACCAGGCCAACGGTCTCCTGGGCCTCTGGGCCGACGCCACCCACCAGGACGGGGCCGGGATCGGTCTGCCCGCGCTCCGGGACCGGGCCCGCGCGTCCACCGACCGCGAACGGGGCGCCGCGGCCGGACAGCTCAAGCAGGAGGCCTGACCGGCGCCGCCCCGACCGCCTAGGCCGGCCGGGGGCGCTGTTCCTCGTGGCCGCAGAGCCAGGCGAGCGCCTGGTAGGCGCCGAGGGCGTAGTCGGCGTCGTCCCGCAGCGGCTCGCTCACCCGGACGGCCGCGGCCTGGCATTCGGCCAGGAGCTGTGCCCGGCACGGCCCTCCGGCGGCGCCGAGCGGGGCCGCCGCGGTCACCGGGGCGCCGGGCTGGGCGCCGGCGGCCCAGCGGTAGGCGCCGAGTACTCCGTGTTCGAAACCGGTCCACGGTTGCGGCGATCGGTTGGCTTCCTCGATCGCCTCGAACACCTCGTCCAGCCCCCGCACCCCCACGGCCGGGATCGTCGTTTCGTCACTGGTCATGACCGCAACCTACGTCCGACGGCGCCCGGTCGCCCGCCGAGGACGCCCGGCGGCGCGGTCCGGCCCACCGGGACCGGGTGTCCGTTCCCCTGGCGGTACGGGGGACGGCGGGCCGCGCACGCGGCCGGCGGCGTTGGGCCGTGGGAGGGGTCCGGCCCGCCCCGGGCAGCGCCCGACCCGTGGCGGCTCAGCCCGAGGTGGCGACCCGGTCCCGCCACCACCGCAGCGTCGCCGCGACCTGCTCGTCGACGGGGGTGGCCCGCACCGCGAACTCGGCCTCGTAGGCGCTCGCGTCGACGACGAACGGGCGGTCGAACTGGTAGCGGGTCTCCTTCAGCTCCCGGACCAGCGGGGAGAAGAGTGCCGCCACCCCCAGCACGGCCGGCGCCAGCCTGCGCACCGCGACCGGCCCCGTTCCCGCCCCGGCGGCGAGGCGGTCGACCATCTCCCGGGCGGACCGCGCGGGCGCCGTCGGGACGTGCCAGGCCCGCCCCCAGGCGCGTTCCTCGCCCGCGACTTCGACCAGCGCCCGGGCCACGTCGGGCAGGTAGCTCCAGCTGTGCGGGGCGTCCGGATCCCCCAGCGTGGAGACCGGCTTGCCGCGCAGCACGCGCGGCACGACCCGCCCGGCCAGGTGCCCGCCGTCGGTCACGCCGGGCCCGAAGAAGTCCGAGGCCCGCACCTCGACCGCCCGGATCCGGCCCTGCTCGTGCAGTCGGCGCGCCTGCTCCCACAGCGCGGCGCGCACCCGGCCCTTGGGCCCGGTGGCCGCGAGCTGCAGCCGCTCGGTCAGCGGGCCCGCCACCGGGCCGTAGCCGTAGAGGTTCCCGAGCATGACCAGCACGGCGCCGCTCGCCTCGGCCGCCGCGCAGGCCGAGGAGGCCAGCGGCGGCCAGTCCCGCACCCAGTGGTGGTACGGCGGCGCGGCGCAACTGTGGATCGCGGCCGCGCCCTTCGACAGCTCGGTCAGCCGGGCGCTGTCGGCCGCGTCCGCCGCGACGTGCTCGATCCCCGGTTCCGGGCTGCGGCCCGACCTGGTGACCACCCGTACGGTATGCCCCTGCTCGGCCAGCAGCCTGGCGGTGGCGGCCCCGGCGGGCCCGAATCCCATGACGACATGAAGGCTCACCCACGCACCCTAGCGCGACCGCACGGTGTCCTTTCGGCCGTCGGTCCGCGCTCCGGCGCCCGGAGTTGGCCGCCCGGCGCTCCTGGGGGACCGGCTCAGGCCGGGCCGGGCGGCGCGTCGATCGCCAGCACCTCGGCGGTGGCCGGGCCCGCAGGCGTGTCGTAGGAGACGGCTTCCCCGGTGCGGCGGCCGAGCAGCGCATGGCCGAGCGGGCTGTCGTAGGTCACCAGGGTCTGCTCGAACTCGTTGGCGAGCTCGCCGATCTGGAACGTCTCCTCGCCGCCGTCGGCGAACCGGAGGGTCACGGTGCTGCCCACCCCGATGACGCCGGGCGGAGCGGCGGGGGCCGTGGCCGCCTCGCTCAGTCGCGCGGTGATCCCGGCGATCCGGGCGTCCAGCCGGGCCGTCTCGGTGACGCGCTGCAACTCGTCGGCCTGGTCGGCCAGATCGCCGGCGGTATCGGTGCCGGTGCCTTTCAGGGTCGCCGCGACGGCGTCGCGTTCGATCCGCAGCTGCGCGAGCTCCTGTTCGAGGGCCTCACGGGCCTCGGGGCTGATGGGCTCGGGGACACCGGTCATTCCTGCTCCCGTGGTGTGGCGGGACAGAACAAATCGCCCTGAAGCGGGTATTTCCGAGCATAGCAAGGACCCTTCGGGCCGGTCGCCCCGGCTGCGCTCCCGGTAGGGCGACCGACCGGCCCCGTGTCCGGCCGGTCACCCCCGGGGCCGGTCAGTCGCCGGCCGTGGTGGGGCGGTGGTGGACGTACTCGACCACCGTGCCGTCGGGGTGGCGGACGTTGAACCCGGCACCGGTGGGAACGTCCCGGAGCGGGACGACGATCTCCGCCCCCTCGGCGAGCAGCCGCTCGTAGTAGGGGCGGACGTCGTCCACCAGCAGCGTGCCGCTGGTGTCCCGGTACGGCGCCAACTCGCCCTCCTCGCCCGCGATCAGCAGGAACGCGCCGACGGTCGCCAGCCGCAGGGCGCCGAAGTCGAAGCCGGAGTCGGCCGTCACCGCCTGCAGCCGCTCGTAGAAGGCGACGGCGCCGTCCAGGCCGTCCGGTTCGAGGAAGACCCGGATCAGGACACGGGGCTCGGCGAGGTGGGAGGAGTCGTTCTGCCGGCGCCACACCCGGGGCGTCCGCTGCTCAGCTGTCATACCGTCAGCCTCGCCCGTCCCGGGCGGTGGTGGCAGCCCACCGTTCATGGGGTGAGTCGCACTCATAGGATCAGCCCATGGACGAGTCGCTACGCCGAGAGCTCGGTGCCCATCTGCGCGCGGCCCGGGCCTCGATCGCCCCGCAGGACGTCGGCCTCGGCGCCGGCGGCCGGCGCCGCTCCCCCGGGCTGCGCCGCGAGGAGGTCGCCACCCTCGCCGGGGTCAGCGTGGCCTGGTACACCTGGCTGGAACAGGGCCGGGTGAGCACCTCGCGACAGGTGGTCGACGCCGTCTGCCGGGCGCTGCGAATGGATCCGGTCGCCCACCGGCACGCCCTGGCGCTGGCCGGGTTCCTACCCCCTCCCCCGCGCGCCGGGCAGTGGGCGGCGGCCGTCCCCGGCCCGGACACGCTGGCGCTCGTCGACAGCTGGCACGCCACCCCGGCGCTGGTACTGGACGAGCGCTTCGACGTCCTCGCCGCCAACGCGGCCCACCGGCGCCTGTGGAGGCCCCTGGAGGAGGCCCCGGCCGAGGAGCGCAATCTGCTGCTGCACCTCGCCGCGGGCCCACCCGGACGCCACCGGATCACGGCCGGCCCCGCCCACGGGAGCGGCCCCGGCGGACAGGCGCTGCTGCGCGGCCTCTACGAGCAGTTCCGGGCCGCCACCGCCCACGTCCCCGACGACCCCCGGTCCGCGGAGATCGTCCGCCGGCTGCACGCGCTGCGGCCGGACGCCGCGCACTGGTGGCAGTGCCGCGCCGTCGCGGACTTCCGGCCGAGCACGGTCGAGGTGACGGACACCGGGCGCCCGGACCGGGTGCTGCGGCTGACCTTCTCGCTGCTGCGGCCGGCGGCCGACACCGGGGTGCTGCTGCTCACCCAGCACCCGGCCGACGCCACCGGAGCCGCCCTGCTCGCCCGGCTCGCGGCGTGCGCCGATCGGGCTGACGCGGCGTCAACCCATTTGTAGGCAGAGCATGGTGTCCGACGAACCCGGCCCGGGCACGCGGGTTCGGCCGCCGCCGCGGGTGGAACACCCCCCAAGGGATTTCCGGTGGAGGGAACAGCGCCATGGGCCTCTTGCACACCGCCTGCACGGTGGCCGTTCCGCTCCTCGCGATGTGGTCCGTCCTGCGCGTGTGGTTCCGCGGCGACGCCGTGGTCGCGGACTCGCTCGCCGCGTACTGCTGGTCGGCCGTCGGCATCACGCTCGGCCGGACGGCCGGTCCGTGGTGGCTGCCGGCCGTCTGCTGGACCACCGCGGGCGCCACCCTGCTGTCGCACCTGATCTCGCTGCTGAGGCTGCTGTTCGAGAAACCGCTGGTCCGGGTCGACCCGGCACGCTTCCGGGAGAGGCTGCTGGAGATCTGCGGGACGGAGACCGGACCGGAGGCCTTCCTGGTCGGCGTGGACCCGGACGGCACGGTCGTGGTCCGGGGCCTGGAGGCGGCCGGAGTGCCGCGCCACCGGCACCGGCCGGGCCCCGGCTGCGCCACCTGCTACCTGGAGGAGTTCGTCCGCGAGCTCGCCGTCAACGGCACGGACGCGGTGGACCGCTACCGCGGCCTGCTGAAGCGCCGCGCCAACCGGCTCTTCCTGCTGCGGCGCGGCGTGATCGACAACCGGTGGACGACGGAGCTCCGGCAGGTGCCCGGCTTCAGGACGCCGTTCGAGTACTCTCCGTGCGCCGTCCACCGCCTCTGACGGCGCTCCGCACACCCCCGGTCACACCGAAGCGGCCGTTCGAGACCGGCGCCGCGGTGGCACCGGTCTCGAACGGCCCCGGCAGCGGGTCCGCGGAGCGGAGGCGCTCAGGGAAGCAGCTTGTCCAGGGCGGCGGGGCCCTCCGCCGCCAGCTTCCGCTCCGCCCACGCGAGGGTCTCCGGGGTGATGTCGCGCCCGGAGGCCAGCACCAGGTCCTCGGGGGTGACCTCACCGCCGGCGCCGGTGTGCAGCAGGGCGTCCGGCGTGACCTCGCCGGGCCACTGAATCGAATCGGGTCGGTCGTTCATACCGCCTCCTAGTTCGTTCACTGCCTCCATCCTGGCGCCTGGAGGGCGAAAACGGACAGCCGTACGGGGTACGCGGGGCCAGATGGTGGAACCGGCCGCGCGCTCGGCCCGCGCGGGGGTGGCACCGGGAGCGCGCCGGAACCCGGACAATGACGGGATGAGCAGCGCACACCAGCAACCCCGTGGCCTCACCTCACTGATCCCGCAGTCACGGGCCACCACGGCCAGTGAACGGGCCGCCGCCCAGCTCCTGCACCTGCGCGAGACCTCGCTGCCGGTGCCGGTGGTCGCGGCCGCCGCCGAACTGATCGCCGACCGCCTGGACGACCCGGATCCGGTCACCCGCGAGGTCGCCGCCGCCGTCCACAGCCGCCTGCTCGCCGCCCTGGCGGACATCGCGCCCGGCCGGTGAGCCCGCCCGGCGACCGGGGGCCGCTCAGCGGGTGCCGACGGCATCCAGGACGCGCAGCGCCCGGTCGGGCAGCTCGACCGAGGCCGCCGCGATGTTCTCGCGCAGGTGCGCCACCGAGGAGGTCCCGGGGATGAGCAGGATGTTCGGGGAGCGCCGCAGCAACCAGGCCAGCGCCACCTGCCGGGCCGTGACGCCCAGGTCACGGGCGACGTCCTCCAGGGCGTCGACCTGGAGCGGGCGGAAGCCGCCCAGCGGGTAGTAGGGCACGTAGGCGATGCCCTGCTCGGCGCACCGGTCGACCAGGTCGTCGTCCCCGCGCAGGGCGACGTTGTAGTGGTTCTGCACACAGGCCACCGGGGCGATGTCGCGAGCCGCCCGGACCTGCTCGGCGCCGACGTTGCTGACCCCGAGGTGGCGGATCAGGCCCTGCTCGCGCAGTTCGGCGAGGACGGCGAACGGCCCGGCGAGGTCGGCGGCGGCCCGGGTGTCGGTCATCCGCAGATTGACCAGGTGCAGCGCCGGTACGTCCAGCCGCCGGAGGTTGTCGTGGACGGCCCGGACCAGCTCGTCGCGGGACAGGGCGGCGGGCCAGGCCCGGTCCGGGGTGCGGCGGGCGCCGACCTTGGTGGCGATGCACAGGTGCTCCGGGTACGGGTGGAGGGCCTCCCGGATCAGGTCGTTGACCACGTGCGGGCCGTAGTAGTCGCTGGTGTCGAGGTGCGTGATCCCGGCCTCGACGGCGGCGCGCAGGACGGCGAGGGCGGCGTCCCGGTCCCGGGGCGGCCCCCACACCTTCGGGCCCGCCAGCTGCATCGCGCCGTAGCCGAGCCGGGTGAGGGCCAGCCCACCGATCTTCCAACTGCCCGCCGCGGCCGGGGCGGTCGTCTCTGAGGTCATGGCCGGATGATCTCCGGGCCGTACACTGGGCCGCCAACGATTAAGGGATGTCCGAATCCTGAGGAGGCCGCGTGCACGCGGAACTGGCGTTCTCGGCCGCCGACCTGGCCCTGGTGCGGTTCGCCGTCTCGCCGATGTGGGAGGTGGGCACCAGCTACCGGCTGCTGGCCTCCGGCGCCGCGCACCCCGTGCACCAGCCGTGGATCCAGCAGGTCCGGCCGCGGGTCACCGCCGCGGGCCTGGACCGGGGGCTGCTCGCCGAGCTGGTGCCGCGCGCCGGCTACGTCGCCGACTTCCTCAACCCGGCGCCCGCCGGGCCCGCGCCCACCCTGGCGCAGGAGCTGGCCGGGATCCGCTCCACGCCCCCGTCCCGGGTGCACCAGGACCTCGAACGCCTGCGGGGCGAACAAGGCTCCCCCGGCCCCCGGCTGCGGGCCCTCCAGGCCTCCCCGCCGGCCCAGCTGGAGCGGCTGGCGGAGGAGATCGAGACGTACTGGGAGCTCGCCCTGGCCCCCTACTGGGCGCGGATCCGGGCGGTGCTCGACGCCGATGTCTTCCACCGGGCCCGCCAGGTCGCCGAGCACGGCACCGGGCGACTCCTCAACGAACTCCACCCCTCGGCGAGTTGGGACGACAACGCGCTGCGGATCGCCCGCCGGCGGCGGACGCTGTCCCGGCAGGGCGCCGGCGACGGGCTGCTGCTGATTCCCTCGGCGTTCACCGGGCCGCACCTGCTCACCCGGCTGATGCCGCCGGAGCCGCCCCAACTCGCCTATCCGGCCCGCGGCATCGGCGCCCTGTGGGAGTCCCGGCCGGCCCCGGCGGCGAACGCCCTGGCCGCCGTCCTCGGCCGCTCCCGGACCAGGCTGCTGACCGAACTGGACTCTCCGGCGTCCACCACCGAACTAGCCCGCCGCACCGGGCTCTCCCCGGCCGGGGTGTCGCAGTACCTCACCGCGCTGCGCGACGCCGGCCTGGTCAGCGCCCACCGGGCCGGCCGCTCGGTGCTCTACGCCCGTACCTCCGTCGCCGAAGCCGTGCTGGCGGCACCCCGGCCCTGAGGGCGCCGGCCGAGGGGGCTTGACCGGTCGTCACCCGTCCTGGGACTGCAAGTTCGAGACCTCCCAGCTGCAGGGCGGCCCGCACCTGAGGGTCGACGCCTCCTGCAAGCACGTCTACGCCCGGGACATCTACGCCTACGCGGGGAACTTCGCGCCCGGCTACGCCACCCCGCAGAACGTCATCGCCTGGGCCGGCATCGCCAGCGCCCTGGAGAACGTCCTGATCGCCAACGGCCCGGTCGCCACCGTCAGTTCCGGGGTCGACCTCTTCTCCGGCCCCGGCACGGTCGCCGTCCTGCGTGACGTGGTCGGCCTCTACGGCACCAGGCCGACCGGCCACCACGTGTCCTACGAGAGCTCCAGTTCGGGCGAGTTCCGGGTCGAGAACACCTACGGGAGCACCACCCAGGCCGGTGCCGGCGTCAGCCAGTCCGGCGGCACCCTCCCGACGAAGCACGCGCCGAACCCGCCGCTGCGCCCGGTCGCCGGCCCGGTCGGCGACGCGAGCTTCACCCGGCCGCCGGCCGACGGGACGCTCGCCGTGGACACCGCGTCGAAGCGGCTGTACGTGCGGGTGGACGGCACCTGGCTCTGGTCACCGCTCAACCCGTAGCCGGGCACCCGGCCCGACACCGCGCCCGCGCGGTGTCAGGCCGCGCCGGTGCCGCCCTCGGAGACGGCGGCGGTGTCCACGACCGGCGCGGGGTCCGCGGTGACCCGGGTGCCGGGGTGCAGCAGCGCGCAGACGAAGGCGACCGCGAGCGCGGCCGCCATGCCGTAGAGCACGGGCCCGTTCGCCTCGGCGAAGTCCTGCCGGATCGCGTCCAGCAGCGTGGCGCCGACGCCGTTCGGCGCCTGCGAGCCCGAGCCGTGGCCGGTGATGCCCTTGGTGACGGTGTCGGCGACGCCGGGCGCGGCGTCCACCGGGACGCCGTTGGCGACCAGCGTGCTCCGCACGTTCCTGGTGGTGCTGTGCAGCAGGACGGTGCCCAGCACCGCCAGGCCCAGGCTCGCGGAGTAGTTGCGCACCGTCTGGGTGATCCCGGTGACCTCGCCGTACGAGGCGTTGATCGAGCGGTTGACGGCGTCCGTCGAGGCGGGGGTCAGCAGCAGCCCGATCCCCGCGCCCGCCAGGACGATGTACGGCCACTGCGCGCCGAGCGACAGGTCGGTGATCCTCGAGGCCCAGAGCGCGAAGCCGACCGCGGACACCGCCGTGCCCAGCAGCATCGGCGGGCGTGCGCCGCGCCGGTCCAGCATCCGCCCGCCGATCTGCGAGCCGGGGGCGAACCCGGCGAAGAAGACCAGCAGGTGGAGACCCGCCTCGTTGGGCGTCTGGTCCAGCGCCACCTGCGCGTAGACGGAGGCGAAGAAGAACACCGGGACGAAGGCGATCATCGCGAAGAAGAGCACGGCGTTGTCCGCCGCGAAGGCCCGGTCGGCGAAGACCCGCATCTTGATCAGCGGGTGCTCGGTGCGCAGCTCCAGCGCGACGAACACCACCAGGACGACCAGCCCGCCGACGATGCACAGCCAGGTCGCCCAGCTGCCCCAGCCCCAGGCCGCCGCCTGCTGGAGGCCGAGCACGCTCAGACCCATCCCGACGGCCACCAGCGCGGCGCCCGGCCAGTCGACCGGCTCGCGGCGGGGGTGGTTGCGGATGCCGGCGAGTACGGTCAGGACCACCGCGACGACCGCGACCGGCACGTTGACCCAGAAGATCGCCCGCCAGGTCCAGCTGGTCAGCCAGCCGCCGAGGATCGGGCCGATCGCGGTCAGACCGCCCGCGACCCCGAAGAACAGCGCCAGCGCCCGGCCGCGCCGCTCGACCGGGAACACCTCCACCACCACGGCCAGCGCCGCCGGGAACATCAGCGCCGCGCCGAGGCCCTGCACCGCCCGGAAGCAGATCAGCCAGGTCTCGGCGGCACCGCCGGAGGGCACCGCGCCGCAGAGCGCCGAGGCGATCACGAAGGTGAGCGTCCCGATCAGCATCATCCGTTTGTGGCCGAGGACGTCCGCCAGCCGGCCGCCGAGGGCGAAGAAGGCCGCGAGGGAGAGCAGGTAGGCGTTGACCACCCACTGCATCCCGACGGCCGACAGGCCCAGTTCGCGAATGATGTCGGGCGCGGCGATCGAGACGATCGTCTGGTCGATGAAGGTCATCGAGACCGCGAAGAGCATGGCCGCGAGCGTCAGCGACTGGCTCGCCGCGACCGGCGCGGACTCCTTCGGGGTGCGGTCGGGCCGCGGTGTACCCATCCGTCGCGTCCTTCCGTTCCTCCGGGGCCTCGGGGGCCTCCGGGTCCTCCGGTGGGTCCTCCGGTGAGCTCTTCGGGCCCTCCGGGCTCGGCGCCCGGAGGGCCCGAGCCCGCGATCCCACGGTCGACACCCCCCTGCGACCGGTCCCGCATGGCGTTCCCCGCGGTGGCCGCGTACCCGCGGCTCGGTGGCGGAGACGGCGCGAGACCACCGGCGGCCCCTCGCCGGGCCACCGGTGGCCGCTCAGGAAGTGCTCAGCACTGGGGCCGACGGCCGTGATTGGCCCCGCGCTTGGCTCGTGCCTTCTTCTTGCGACGTCGCTTCGACGACATGGCCACTCCTCTCCCGACGGGGTGCGCTGACCCCGGATTCCACCGTGGCACATCGGGCCGCGACGGGCCTCCGGAGCGCGTACGGGAGGGGGATCGGTGAGCGTGGAGGCCGCGCCGGCCGCCCGGGCCCGGCGCGGCCTCCGCGCGTCGGCCCGCACACCGGAGCGGCCGACGGACCGAGTCGAACCTCCACTGTTCAGTGCTTTTGACTGCTCATCAGATATCTTGCTCACGCCCTCCGGAGCGCGCCGTGGCATCGCGGATACGGCCGCGCCCGGCCCGGGCGAACGGGCGGAACCGCGCGGGCGGGGAGTGGTCCGGGACTGCCGGGGGCCGGCCCCGACGACCGGGGCCGGCCCCAGGCGGTCAGAACGCCGAGGTGTAGGCGGTGAGGAACGGCGCCGACACCGGCGATCCGGCGGCGTTGAAGCAGATCGTGTAGAGCTTCACCGTGCCGGCGCTGCGGGCCCACGGCAGGGCCAGCCCGCACCAGCCCGGGCCGGGGCCGTACGCCGTGGCGTGCGCGGTGTCCGAGGGGACGGCCACCCCGGGCAGAGTGATGGTGAACGGGACCGAACCGGCCAGCGTGTTGGTCGCGCCGCTGGAGTTGAAGTTCGTCGCCGCGGGGACCCCGCCGTTGAACCAGAGGTAGCCGAACGACTTCGGCGGGAACGCCGGCCCGTGCAGGGCGCGCTTGAGGGAGTAGCTCAGCGTCCACCGGGTGTCGTACGGCGCGCCCGCCGCGTTGAAGCAGCTGACCACCACGGTCTGACCGGACGCCGCCGGCGCCCAGTCGGCCACCTTGCAGCGCGCGCCCTGGACCGCGTCGACCGCGGTGACCTCGATGTTCCCGGCAGCGGTGGACAGGCCCAGACCGGGAAGCCAGGCCTTCCAGATCCCGGTCGAGCCGTGACTCACCGTGTTGACCGCGCCGGCGGAGTTGTACTGCGCGAGCACCGCCCCCGAGATGTCCGAGAAGGTGTAGCCGTAGGAGCCGCCGGCCGGCGACGGGGTCCCGCTGCTGGTGGTGTAGAGCACGGTGAACAGCGTGTTGTCGGGGGCGCCGCCCGGCCGGTAGCAGTTCACCGCGACGTCCTGCCCGGTGCCCGCCGTGGACCAGCCCTTGATCTGGCACCAGTTGCCGGTACGGCCGACGGCGGTGGCGTGGGCGATGCCGCCCGGGCCGGCGATGAACGGGAAGTGCACGAGGTAGGAGCCGACCGCGAGCTGGTCGACCTTGACGGGGTTGCTCGCCGGGGAGGGCCAGCTGCCCCACTGCCGGGTGGGGTCGGGAACGTACCCGGCGGGCGGGGTCGGGTTGTCGAGGAACGCGAAGCCCCAGCGGTCCGGCACGGCGGCCCGGGCGGGGCCGGCCGTCGGCAGGGCGACCGCCACCACGGCGGCCAGCGTGGTCAGAACGAGCAGGACGGCGCGGACGGGTCTGAACGACGGTGCGACAGTGCGGGCATGCATGGGCGTACTCCCTGGGTGGTGAGGAGGGGTGTGCGGCCTGCGTCGGTGCAGCCTGCGCTACGAGCCCGCTCCCGGTCCCCGGGGCGGGCCGTGGCCGACGGGACGCACCGGTGCCCGGAGAGCCCGGTGGTGTCCGACGTCGGCCGACGCTGTCGGGGTCAGGCCGACGGCGCCTCACATCGTAGGAGCGCACCGGCCGCAGGCCCAGGCCTCTGGCATGTCCCGGACGGCGGTTGTCGGCCGTTCGCCGGACCGCCCCACCCGCCCCGGCGGCGCCCGCCGGACGCTCCGCCCCCACCGGCCGGTGGCCACCGGCACCCGGAACCTCACGGCCGGTCGGCCGCCCCGGCCGTACCACACCGCCCGCGCCGCGGCGGTGACCGGAACGCGGCCCGGTGTGGGGGCGGGCGGGCCCGTACGGCGGGCCGGCGCGCCCGACCCCGGAGGCCCGCCGCGGAGTGCGACCGCCACCCATCCGGCCTATGGTCGGTGTACGGGGGCACGGCAGGGCGAGCGGTCCGCTGCTCCCGGAGACGACGTGCCGGCCCCTCCCGGCGAAGGAGATGGCCCGGTATGACCAGCGCATCCGAAACCCCCGTGCTCGACACCCTGGCCGCCATGACGCTCGACTCGGTCGAGCGGTGCGGCCTGCCGATGGACACCTTCCTCCTCACCCGGATCGCGGCGCTCGTCGCGATGGACGCACCACCGATGTCCTACCTGGCCCACATCGGCGCCGCCGACGGAGCCGAGCTGACGGCCGCACAGCTCCAGGACGTGCTGGTCGCCATCGCGCCGATCGTGGGCACCGCCCGCGTGATGTCGGCGGCCGGGCACATCGCGGAGGCCCTCGGCATGGCCATCGCGGTGGCCGAGACCGACATCGCGGCGGGCGGCTGACACCCTTCCCTCCACCGGCGGGCGGCGTGCCGCGAGGCCGGCGCCCAGCCGCGACCACCCGAACCGGGTGGCCGGTCGACACCGTCCGGGCACCCGGTGACCGGACGCCCCGCGCCCGGGCGCGCCGGGAGCGTCGTGCCCGGTGCCGGGCGAAGACCGAGGAGACGCGCAGCATGGCGTCCCGTTCCCTCCTGAGTGCCCGCTGGTCCGCCCGGGCGGCCCTGGCCTGTGTGCTGGGCGCGGTGGCCGTGCTGGTGGGCACGGTCGGCGCCGGCGGCATCCTGGTGCTCGCCGTCGGGCTGGCCGGGCTGGCGCTCACGGCGGCCGGGACGTGGTGGGTGGTCTCCCACCACGGGGTCGTCCGGCTGGCGGGCGCCCTGCTCGTGGTCGCGGCGCCCGCGGCCGTCGTGGTGGGCTATGCCCGGGCCGGGCTCTGGCCGGTGGCGCTGGCCGCGCTCGCCCTGTGGGCGGTCGCCGCGGCGTTCGCGCGGTCGGCGTTGCGCGCGGCCCGGCCCTTCCACGGCATGCGGGCGGTGGCCCGCGCGCTCCCCCGGCACCCCGTGCTGATCATGAACCCGAGGTCCGGCGGCGGCAAGGTCGACCGGTTCGCCCTGGTGGAGCGGGCCGAGGCCCTGGGCGCCCGGGTCGTCCTGCTGGACACCGCGACCCACGTGGACGTCGCCGAACTCGCCCGCCGGGCCGTCGCGGAGGGCGCGGACCTGCTCGGCGTGGCCGGCGGCGACGGCACCCAGGCCACGGTGGCCGAGGTCGCCGCCGAGCACGACCTGCCGTTCCTGGTGATCTCGGCGGGGACGCGCAACCACTTCGCCATGGACCTCGGCCTGGACCGCGACGACCCGGCCCGCTGCCTGGACGCGCTGACCGACGGGGTGGAGCTGCGGGTCGACCTGGGCACCGTGGGCGGCCGGGCCTTCGTCAACACGGCCTCGTTCGGCGCCTACGCCGAGATCGTGCAGACCCCGCAGTACCGCGACGCCAAGGCCGGCTCGGCCCTCGGCGCCCTCCCCGACCTCCTCCTCGGCCACTCCGGGCACGCCCTGGAGGCGGTGCTGGCGGACGGCACCCGGCTGACGGGACAGCAGGCGCTGCTGGTCAGCAACAACCCGTACACGGCTCCCGAACCGACCGTGGTGGGCAACCGCCGGCCGCGGCTGGACCGGGCGACGCTGGGGGTGGTGGGGATCCGGGTGGGCAACGCGTCGCAGGCCGCCGCCGTGGCGCTGCGGGGCAGCCGGGCGGCGGGCCTGCGCGTCCTGACCGCGCCCCGGGTGGTGGTCGACGCCGATGCCGGGCGGATCTCGGTCGCCGTGGACGGGGAGGCGCTGCGGCTCCCGACCCCGGTCACCTGCGCCGTCCGGCCCGGTGCGCTGCGGGTGCTGGTGCCGCGCGACCGCCCGGGGGCCCCGCCGGCCCGGCCGGCCATGGACTGGCGCGAGGTCGCGGCCCTCGCCCTGGGCCGCCGGCCCCCGTCGGGGTGACGGGGCGCCTGGAGACGGGGGCGCGCGACGGTGGGGCGCGTCGGAGCGCCCGCGCGCCGGTCGCGGACTTCGACCGCCCTGCGCGGGTTCCGGTCGCGCCGGGACCACCGGACCGGCGCGCCTCCGATCACCGGCGGCGTACGCCGGTCCGCCCGGACCGTCCGGGCAACGACGCTTCGGGGGAACGGCCTTGACGGTCCACCGGGGCCGGCGTCCACCGCGCATCACCTGCCGAAGTCCCTCCGCACGGCCCGTCGAAGGCCCCTCGCAGACCTCGGCCTAGCACGAACTCGCCACGCTGCGGGGGGATTTCCCGGGGATACCCCTCACATGAGCGAACCCCGCCCGGGCCACGGTACGGCGGGCCCGGGACAGGGCAAGTGTGGTGCCTGTGCTCAGCCGGCCGGCCCGATCCGGCCGGCGTCCGGGTTCCGCGGAACGTGCGACAGAGCCACACCGAATCGGCTATAAAACACTGTTACTGATCTTTCGTCAGAAATGTCCCGGAGTTCCGGTTGTCCCGACCCCGGGCCGGGTCCCGGCGCGCACCCTTCGCGCCGGGGCCGCCCGGCCGGGTGCGGGCGCCGGTCCGCCCACGGTCCGGCGCCGCCGGAGCCGGCCCCCGCCCACTCTCCCCACTCCTTCGAGCGCTTGAGGATGCTGATGCTTCGTGCTGGATCGTCACCCGGAGGCCGACGCCCGGCTCCCGTTCTCGTGTGGCTGGTGCCCACGGTCGTGACGGCGGGCGCCGCTGTCGTCGCCGCGCTGGTGGTCTCCACCGGCGCCCGCGCGGGGGTCCTCTGGTCCGGAGCGGTGGGCACCGCGGCGGTGGCGGTGGTGGCGGCCGAGACGGCCCGCCGGGGCCGCGCCCTCGCCGCCCTGCGCGAACGGTTCGCCCTCCAGGAGAACGAGCTGCGCCGCCGGCTGGCCCGGCAGGAGGCCGAGACCCTCCGGCTCGCCCAGACGACCATGCCCGAGGCCATCGCCCGGCTCCGGCGCGGCACCTCGACCGACGAGATCGTGCGGTCGTACGAGCCCCAGGACACCGGCACCGGCCCGCAGTTCCACGCCGCCCGGCTGGCGGTGCTGCGCAGCATCCTGGAGATCGTCGACACCGAGGAGGGCATGCGCGAGGCCACCCAGCGGGCCTTCGTCAACATCGCCCGCCGCGTTCAGGCGATCGTGCACCGGCAGGCCCAGGAGCTGCGCCAGATGGAGGACCGGCACGGCAACGACCCGGCGGTCTTCGAGGACCTGCTGCGCCTGGACCACGGCAACGCCCTGATCGGCCGCCTCGCCGACAGCATCGCCGTCCTCGGCGGCGCCCGCCCCGGTCGCCAGTGGCGCAGGGCGGTCCCGCTGTACAGCGTGCTGCGCGGTGGCATGTCGCGCATCCTCGACTACCGCCGGGTGGAACTGCACCCGGTCTCCCAGGTCGCCGTGGTCGGACCGGCCGTCGAGCCGCTCATCCACGCGGTCGCCGAGCTGCTCGACAACGCCACCCGCTACTCCCCGCCGCAGACCAGCGTGCACCTGACCGCCGTCGAGGTGCAGACCGGCATAGCGATCGAGATCGAGGACGGCGGCCTCAGCCTGAGCGAGGAGGGCCGGGCCCGCGCCGAGCGGATGCTCCTGGAGGCGCAGGCCGGCATCGACCTCAACGACCTCGGGGAGACCCCCCGGCTCGGCCTGGCCGTGGTCGGACGGCTCGCGCAGGCCTACGGGTTCCAGATCTCGCTGCGGCCCTCCGCCTACGGCGGGGTGCGCGCGGTGCTGATCGTGCCGCAGGAGCTGATCACCACCGCCCCCGCCACCGGCCGGGCCCACGGCATCGGTGCCGCCGCGAACCCCCTGCCGGCGCCGGACACCGCGCCCCGGCCCTCGGAGCGGACGCGTCCGGTGTCCGTCTCGCGGCCCTGGGGTTCGCGGACCGTCGCCACCGCCTCGCAGCCGTTCCCTGTCGGCGACGACGTGCCGGTGGTGACCGAGCGGACCGCGAACGGCCTGCCCCAGCGCCGCCGCCACGCCGCGCCCTACCGACGGGGCGCGGCCGAATCCCCCCGGATCGCCCCGGCCCCCCGGGCCCCGGAGCCCGCGCCGGCCCCGGCCCAGGCGCCGGCCCAGCCCGGTATGTGGCTGGCCGCGTTCACCGAGGGGGTGAACGGCCACACGCCGTCCACCGACACGGCCGGCCCCACCAGCGAAGAGTCGTCAGGGAAGAGCGAGCAGTGATTCAGCAGCGGAGCAACATGGACTGGATGCTCAAGGATCTGGCGGAGAGCGTCCCGTACACCCGGCACGTCGTCGTCCTCTCCGCCGACGGTCTGCGGATGGCCCAGCACGGCACCGACAACGACACCGCCGACCGGCTCGCCGCCGCCTGCGCCGGCCTGCAGAGCCTCGCCGCCGCGGTCGGGCACGAGTTCCCGCACAGCGACGGCCGGATGCGGCTGGTCGTGATCGAGATGGGCGGCGGCTTCTTCTACCTGATGGCGGCCGGCGCCCGCGCCTACCTCGCCGTGCTCGCCGACGAGGGCGTCGACGCCGGGCTGATGGGCCAGCGGATGCGCGACCTGGTCGCCCGGATCGGCGAGCACCTCACCACACCGGCGCGCAACGGCGGGCAGGTCGCGTGAGTGCGACCGACCAGGACTGGGACGACGGAGAAGCCGAACGCCTCTACGTGATCACGCGCGGCCGCGGCGGACCGGCCGAGCAGACCACGTTCGACCTGGTCACCCTGATCGTCTCCCGGGCACAGCCGACTCCCTCGATGCAGCCGGAGCACGCGGCGATCCTGCGGATCTGCGGCTCGCCCCTGTCGGTGGCCGAGATCTCCGCCTATCTGCGACTGCCGATGAGCGCGGTCACCGTCCTCCTGGCGGACCTCCTCGCCGAGGAGCTGATCGAGGCCCGGATGCGGGTCCCCCAGGCCATCCTTCCCGAACGCGCCCTGCTGGAGGCGGTGATACATGGACTTCAGAGACTCTGAGACGGCCCTGGGCCCGCAGCGCGCCGACCTCCTGCCGGCCTCGGCCACCACGGCGGTCAAGGTGGTGATCGTGGGGGGCTTCGGGGTCGGCAAGACGACCCTGGTCGGCTCCGTGAGCGAGATCCGCCCGCTGACGACCGAGGAGACGATGACGCAGGCCGGAGCCGACGTCGACGACACGGCCGGGATCGAGCGCAAGACCTCGACCACGGTCGCGATGGACTTCGGCCGGATCAGCATCAACGAGGAACTGGTGCTGTACGTGTTCGGCACCCCCGGGCAGGAGCGGTTCTGGTTCCTCTGGAACGGCCTGTTCGAGGGTGCGCTCGGCGCGGTCGTGCTCGTCGACACCCGTCGGCTCGAAGTCAGCTTCGAGGTCATCGGACGGCTGGAGGACCGTGGCGTGCCGTTCGTCGTCGCGGCCAACACCTTCCCCGAGTCGCCGAGTTACCCCGTCGAGGAGCTGCGGGCGGCGCTCGACCTGCCGCCCGAGGTGCCGATCGTGGACTGCGACGCCCGCACCCGCGAGTCCAGCCGTGACGTGCTCCTCGCCCTGATGCGCTACCTGTACGACCGCCCGGCGCCCTAGGGGGCACGGCCCGGCCACCGCGCTCCCCGGCCGGAGCCCGGGCCGTGCCCCCGCCGCCCTTCACACTCCCCCCGCCCGCGACGGCCGCCTCCGAGTGGCCGCCCCGCCCCGACCCCGGAGCCACCGTGACCTCCCCGTTCCCTGAGGACGCCCTGCCCACCCCGCCGCCCGGCTGCCCCGCGCACGGCCTCGCCACCGGCGGTTCCGGTACCGGCGGCCTGGGCGCCGGCGGCCTCCGGCGGCTCTACGGGCCCGAGGCCGAGGCCGACCCGGCGGGCCTGTACGAGAAGCTGCGCGCCGAACACGGCGAGGTGGCACCGGTCCTGCTGCACGGCGACCTCCCGGCCTGGCTGATCGTCGGCCACTCCGCGAACCTCATCGCGATGCGCACGCCCTCCCGGTTCTCCCGGGACTCCCGCCGCTGGTCGGCCTTCCAGGACGGGCTGGTCTCCCCGGACTCGCCGCTGATGCCGGTGATCGCCTGGCAGCCGCTCTGCGTGTTCGCCGACGGCGAGGAGCACAAGCGCCTGCGCGGCGCCGTCACCGACGGGCTGAACAGCTTCGACCGGCGCGGGGTGCGGCGCCACGTCACCCGCTTCACCGACCAGCTCGTCCAGGAGTTCGGCCCCACCGGCCGGGCCGAGCTGGTCACCCAGTTCGCCGAGCACCTGCCGATGCTCGTGATGACCCAACTGGTCGGCATGCCGGAGGAGTACGGCCCGCACCTGGTCTCCGCCGCCCGCGACCTGATGAAGGGCACCGAGACGGCCATCGCGAGCAACGACTACGTCGTCGCGACGCTGCGCCGGATGATGGAGCGCAAGCGGGTCTCCCCCGGCCCCGACCTGGTGTCCCGGCTGATGCAGCACGAGGCCGGGCTCACCGACGACGAGGTCCTCGAACACCTGCGGGTCGTCCTGCTCGCCGCGAACGAGACGACCGTCAACCTGATCGCGGACACCCTCAAGATGGTCCTCACCGACCAGCGGTTCCGCACCCACCTGTCCGGCGGCCACATGACCCTGGCCGACGCCCTGGACCAGGTGCTCTGGGACGCGGCGCCGATGTCGCTGGTCGCGGGCCGCTGGGCGACCGGCGACACCGAACTCGGCGGGCAGCAGATCAAGGCCGGCGACATGCTCCTGCTCGGCCTCGCGGCCGGCAACTCCGACCCTGCCATCCGCCCCGACCTGGCCACGCCCCTCCACGGGAACCGCTCCCACCTGGCCTTCGGCGCCGGTCCGCACGAGTGCCCCGGCCAGGACATCGGCCGGGCCATCGCCGAGACGGGGATCGACATCCTGCTCACCCGCCTGCCGGACCTCCGCCTCGCGGTCGAGGAGGAGGAGCTGAGCTGGACGTCGGCCTGGATCTCGCGCCACCTGTCCGCCCTGCCCGTCGAGTTCACCCCGAGGACGCCCGAGGGCGAGCGGCGGGCCCCGACCGGCACGCTGCCGCCGCCGCGCAGCGTTCCCTCCACACCGCCGCCCGCCACGCCGCAGGCCGTCGGGGCACAGGCCACCGCGTCGCAGGCCGTCGGGGTCGAGCCGGCCGGTCCGGCCGTCGCCGAGGACGCGCTCGCAGCCGCCGTCACCGTGCCCCGGCCGCGGCGCTCCTGGTGGGACGCGCTGACCCGGTGGTTCCGGCCCTGAGCCGCTCCGGTCCCTGAGCGGGGCCCGGCTCCGGGCTTCCGGCTCTGAGCCGGGCCCCGCTCCCCGGTCCGGCTCAGGCCTCGGCCTCGTCCAGGTCGACGGCGGCCGTGCCGTGCAGCACCCGCCCGGCCACCCGTGCCTCCTCCAGACTCCGGGTGAAGACCTCCATGCGCTCCCGCGGCTCCAGGGACATCAGTCCGGGCGGCCACGTTCCCGGCGGCACCACGAGGACGACGGCCCGGCCGCGCCCCTCGGCCGCCGACTCCCAGCCGGGCGAGACCTCGACCGGGGAGGCGGGCTCCCACACCTGCCGCCCGCCGACCAGGACCAGCCTGGCCAGCAGCGGGCCGCGCACCTCCAGCACCCCGGTGGTGTCCGGCGGGTCCCCCGCCGCCAGCGTGAACCCGCTGTCCACCAGGTTCTCGACGAGTTCGCCGTGCAGCGCGGCGCCGACCTCCACGATCACCTCGGCGAGCGGCGGCCCGTCGACCGTCTCCCGGATCGCCAGCGCCCACACCATCGGTGCCCGCTGCGGGCCCGTGCCGGCCTCATCGGACACCCGGCCCACCGCCCGCCCGCACGCGGCGCTCCGAGCCGAACGGACCGGCCGGGTGCGGCCGGTGACCTCCCGTCCGGGACGGGGCCGGCGCCCACCGGGCACGTTCGCCGGGAGTCACCTCGCGAGGGCCTGGGTGAACCGCACCAGGTTGCCGGCCGGATCGCGGAACCCGCAGTCGCGGACGCCGTAGGGCTGGTCCATCGGCTCCTGCAACACCTCCCCGCCGGCCGCGCTGACCCGCTCGAAGGCGGCGTCGCAGTCGTCCGTCGCGAAGATGACACCGCGCAGCAGCCCCTTGGCCATCAGCTCCGCCATGGCCTGCCGGTCCGCCGAGGAGGCGTTCGGGTCGGCGAGCGGCGGTTCGAGCACGATGTTCACGTCCGGCTGTGAGGGCGCGCCGACGGTCACCCAGCGCATCCCCTCGAACCCGACGTCGTTGCGCACCTCCAGGCCGAGCACGTCGCGGTAGAAGGCGATCGCCTTGTCGTGGTCGTCGACGGCGATGAAGCACTGCGAGAGCCTGATGTCCATGCCGCCCAGGCTACGACCGGGGGGCGGCGCCCGCTTCTCCGTTCCTGACCGGCCGCGTGTGGATCTTGGCGATGCAGGCCGGGACGGCGGCGCCGTCCTCGTGGTCACGGGCCCGGTAGCTGCTCGGGTTCTCGCCGACCAGCTCGGTGAAGCGGGTGCTGAACGAGCCGAGCGACGTACAGCCGACCGCGAAGCACACCTCGGTCACCGTGAGGTCGCCGCGGCGCAGCAGCGCCTTGGCCCGCTCGATGCGGCGGGTCATCAGGTAGCTGTAGGGCGTCTCGCCGAAGGCGGCGCGGAAGCTGCGGGAGAAGTGGCCCGAGGACATCAGGGCATCCCGGGCCAGGGCGGCGACGTCCAGTGGCTCGGCGTAGTCGCGGTCCATCCGGTCCCGGGCCCGCCGCAGCCGGACGAGGTCGTCGAGCTCTTGCCGCTTCACCCGGCCAGTCTCCCACAGCGCCCCGGACCGGGGGCGGGCGCGGACCCCACCGCCCGCCCGCGCGGACGCCGGGGTCCGCGCGGGCGGGCGGTGGGGGTCAGGCTCCGACGTAGGCGGCGAGGTGCTCGCCGGTCAGCGTCGAGCGGGCGGCCACCAGCTCGGCCGGGGTGCCCTCGAAGACGATCCGGCCGCCGTTGTGGCCGGCGCCGGGGCCGAGGTCGATGATCCAGTCGGCGTGGGCCATGACCGCCTGGTGGTGCTCGACGACGATGACCGACTTGCCGGCGTCGACGAGCCGGTCGAGCAGGCCGAGCAGCTGTTCGACGTCGGCGAGGTGGAGACCGGCGGTCGGCTCGTCGAGGACGTAGACGCCGCCCTTGTCCGCCATGTGGGTGGCCAGCTTGAGCCGCTGCCGCTCGCCGCCGGAGAGGGTGGTGAGCGGCTGGCCGAGGCTGAGGTAGCCGAGCCCGACGTCGGCCAGCCGGCCGAGGACGGCGTGCGCCGCCGGGGTGCGCGCCTCACCGGCGCCGAAGAACTCCTCCGCCTCCGTCACCGACATCGCGAGCACCTCGCTGATGTCGCGGCCGCCGAGCCGGTACTCCAGCACCGCCGCCTGGAACCGCTTGCCCTCGCACTCCTCGCAGGTGCTGGCGACGCCGGCCATCATCGCGAGGTCGGTGAAGACGACCCCGGCGCCGTTGCAGGTCGGGCAGGCTCCCTCGGAGTTGGCGCTGAACAGGGCCGGCTTCACCCCGTTGGCCTTGGCGAACGCCTTGCGGATCGGGTCGAGCAGCCCGGTGTACGTCGCGGGGTTGCTGCGCCGCGAGCCGCGGATCGGGCTCTGGTCGACCGAGACCACGCCCTGCTCGGCGCCCAGCGGGCCCTTGACCAGCGAGCCGTGCACGAGCGAGCTCTTGCCGGAGCCGGCGACACCGGTGACCACGGCCAGCACCCCGAGCGGGATGTCGACGTCGACGTCCCGCAGGTTGTTGGCCGTCGCGCCCCGGACCTCCAGCACGCCGGTGGGCTTGCGCACCTCCTCCTTGACGGCGGCCCGGTCGTCGAAGTGGCGGCCGGTGACGGTGCCGCTGGCCCGCAGCCCCTCGACGGTGCCCTCGAAGCAGACGGTGCCGCCCGCCGTGCCGGCGCCCGGGCCGAGGTCGACGATGTGGTCGGCGATCACGATCGTCTCCGGCTTGTGCTCCACCACGAGCACCGTGTTGCCCTTGTCCCGCAGCCGCAGCAGCAGGTCGTTCATCCGCTGGATGTCGTGCGGGTGCAGACCCGCGGTGGGCTCGTCGAAGACGTAGGTGGTGTCGGTGAGCGAGGAGCCGAGGTGACGGATCATCTTGACCCGCTGGGCCTCGCCGCCGGACAGCGTGCCGGACGCCCGGTCCAGCGCGAGGTAACCCAGACCGATCTCCACGAACGAGTCGAGGGTCTGCTTCAGCGCGGTGAGCAGGGGCGCCACCGACGGCTCCGTGAGGCCGCCGACCCAGACGGCCAGGTCGCTGATCTGCATCGCGCAGGCCTCGGCGATGCCGATCCGCCCGATCTTCGACGACCGGGCGCCCTCGCTGAGCCGGGTGCCCTCGCACTCGGGGCAGGTGGTGAAGGTGACCGCCCGCTCCACGAACGCCCGGATGTGCGGCTGCAGCGATTCCTTGTCCTTGGACAGGAAGGACTTCTGGATCTTGGGGATCAGGCCCTCGTAGGTGAGGTTCACCCCCTCGACCTTCACCTTGGTCGGCTCCCGGTAGAGGAAGTCCTGCATCTCCTTCTTGGTGAACTTCCGGATCGGCTTGTTCGGGTCGAGGAAACCGGACTCGGCGTAGACCCGCACCGTCCAGAAGCTGTCCGACTTCCACCCGGGGATGGTGAACGCGCCCTCGGCGAGCGACTTGGAGTCGTCGTAGAGCTGGGTGAGGTCGATGTCGGAGACGCTGCCCCGGCCCTCGCAGCGCGGGCACATGCCGCCGGTGCGCTGGAAGGTCGCCTTCACCGTCTTCTTGTCGCCGCGCTCGACGGTGATGGCCCCGCTGGCCCGGACGGAGGGCACGTTGAAGGCGTAGGCGCTCGGCGGGCCGATGTGCGGCTCGCCCAGCCGGCTGAAGAGGATGCGCAGCATCGCGTTGGCGTCGGTGGCGGTGCCGACCGTGGAGCGGGGGTCGCTGCCCATCCGCTGCTGGTCGACGATGATCGCGGTGGTCAGCCCTTCGAGGACGTCGACCTCGGGCCGCGCCAGCGTCGGCATGAAGCCCTGGACGAAGGCGCTGTAGGTCTCGTTGATCAGCCGCTGCGACTCCGCCGCGATCGTGCCGAACACCAGGGAGCTCTTGCCCGAGCCGGAGACACCGGTGAGCACCGTCAGCCGGCGCTTCGGGATCTCGACGCTGACGTCCTTGAGGTTGTTCACCCGCGCGCCGTGCACGCGGATCACGTCGTGGCTGTCGGCAGCGTGCGGCGCAGTCGGCTGCGCGTCCGTCCTCTTGGCCATGGCTGTCGTCTCTCCATCCGTCGTGCGGGCCGCCCTCGCGGGCTGTCTCGGCGGCACCGGCTCGATCCAACCAGGTCCCACCGACACTCTCGTGTCCCCGGCCGGGCCGGCGGACCTCGCCGATCCGGCCGTGTCGCCCGCGGGGTCGCGGAACCAGGCTAGGCACGAGCGGGCGGTCGCGGCTTCTCGGATCCTGATCGGTCCGGGTGCCCGCCCGGCGGCCGCGCGGTCGTCTCCGGTCGCGGTCCCCGGTCGCCGGTCGCGGCCTTCGATCGCGGTCCTGGGTCACGGCCTCCGGCACGAAGGGACCTGACACGGCGTGAGCATAGGATCCGATGGTTCACGGAGCATCGATACCGGCGGAGGCGCCCACCCATGTCCGATCAGCGCGTTGTCATCGTGACCGGCGGCGGTACCGGCATCGGGGCGGCCACCGCCCGGCTGCTACGGGCGGAGGGCTGCCGGGTGGTGGTCTCCGGGCGGCGGTCCGAGCCGCTGGAGCGGGTGGCCCGGGAGACCGGCGCGCTCGCCCGGGTGTCGGACACCACCGACCCGGACGACGTGCACGCCCTGGTGGAGGAGACCGTCTCCGCCTTCGGCCGGCTGGACGGGGTGGTGCTCAACGCCGGTGTCGGCCGGGGCGGTTCGGTCGGCGACGTCACCCTGGACGACTGGGAGCTGGTGATGCGCACCAACCTCACCGGTCCCTTCCTCGTACTGCGGGCCGCCCTGCCCCACCTGCTGCGGTCGCGGGGATCCGTGGTGGCGGTCTCCTCGGTCTCCGCCCTGCGCAACGGGGTGGGGAACGCGGCCTACGCCACCTCGAAGGCCGCGCTGCTGCAGCTCTGCCGCTCGCTCGCCGTCGACTACGGCCACCGCGGGCTGCGGGCCAACACCGTCTGCCCCAGCTGGGTGCGCACGGAGATGGCCGACCGCCGGATGGCCCGCTTCGCGGACGAGGAGGGACTGGCCGACACCGACGCGGCGTACCGGGAGGCGACCCGGCTGACGCCGACCGGCCGGCCGGGCGAGCCCGAGGAGGTGGCCGCGGCGATCGGCTGGCTGCTGTCCCCGGCGGCGAGCTACGTCAACGGCGCGGTCCTCACCGTGGACGGCGGGGTCACCGCCCTCGACCCGGGCACCACGGCCTTCGACTTCCGGCTGGAGCCGCGGCACGGCGCGTGACACCGCCCGGGCTCGTCCGACCGCGAGCCGGTCGCCCGGCTGGTCGGCGCTCCGCACGCCCTGTCGAACCCGCCGTCCGGGCACGGGGGCCGCTGCCCGCCCTGCTGCGGCTGCGGGACGCCACCCTCCCGCTCTGCTCGCCCTCCCGGGGCCCCGGACCCGGACGACACGATCCGGACGGGGCTCGGCGACCTCGCCGCGCCGCAGCCGGGCGCCGGCCTGCTCCGTCCGGTGCGGGCGGCGGTGGCCGCCCGGGCCGCTCCGGCCGGTCCGGTTCGCGGTGCGACGGGGCCCCGGCGGCGAACCCGGCCCGGGACGGCAGGCATGAAACGACCGATCCGGGTCAGACGAGGCACGCACCGCGCCCGTTCGTCGTCGACAAGGAGCCGTAGCGTGAGCGACATCTCCCACCTGCCCGGCACACCGGAGCACCGTTGGAACCGGCCGCAGCACGCCGCGTGCCGGAGCACCGACGGCAGGCGCCTCTTCCAGCGCGTGGGCGCCGCCGACGCGGGCCACGGCGAGGCCGAGGAAGCGGCCAAGGCCCTCTGCGGTGACTGCCCGGTGCGGATCGAGTGCCGCCGCCACGCCCTCGCCGCGCGTGAGCCGTTCGGCGTCTGGGGCGGGCTGGGCGCGGAGGAGCGCCACGCCCTCTTCGTCCACGACCGGACCGTCGTCCGCCCGGCCGCCTGACGTCCCGGGCTTCCTGCGTTCCCGGACGCCTGACGTCCGGGGCTTCCTGACCTCCCGGGGTCGGTCGCACCGCCGGACGGCTCCGCAGCCCTGGAGCCGGGACCGATCCCCGAGCCCGGCCGGCCGAGGCCATGCCGCGGCCGGCCGGGCACCGGCAGCCCCGCACACGCGGGCGGCGGTGGCGCGGCGGGGCTCCTCGCCCGCGCCGCGCCACCGTCGCGGACGGCACGGCGCACACCGTGCCGCCGTGGTGGCGGTCAGCCGCGCCGGACGGCCAGCTCGATCTCGCGGGCGGTCCCGTCCCCCGGCGCGGGGAGGTGGTGGCCGGTGGGCTCGAAGCCGGTCTTCCGGTACATCGCCCCGGCCCGGCCGTTGGCCTCGTGGACGAAGAGCCGCACCCGCTCGACGCGCGGCTCGGCGAGCGACCAGGACCAGTCCAGGGCGGCCTCGAAGAGCCCCTGCGCGACACCGCTGCCGCGCGCCTCGGACCGCACGAAGACGCCGACGACATGGGTCTGCGCCTGCTCCGGGACATCACCGAAGAAGGTCGCCGTACCGGCGTGCTCGACCAGCACCGAGACGGTGCCGAGCCAGCGCCCGTCGGCCGCCTCCGCGACGAACTGCCGCGCGGCGACGCCCTCGGCCGCACCGGCGGCGCGCTCCTGCCAGAACTCGTCCGGCTGGGCGGCCGCCTTCTCGTAGCTGTCGTGGAAGGCGATGGGCGCCGCCGGATCGAGCAGCGCGTCCAGCCGGAGCTGCTTGATCTTCGGCCAGTCCTCGGCGTCCACCGCCCTGATGATGTGCTTCATGCGCATGATCATCCCACCGCCACCGGCCGGCCCCGCAGCGGGGGGAGCCGCCCGCCCGAACGGCGGGACGAAGGCCGGCAGCTCGGCGACGAGCAGCAGGTCCCCGTCCCCGGAGGCGGGCGGCGAAGGAGTGGACACCCCGAGTGGATCTTCGAGGCTCCCGGGCCGGTTCCCGTGATCCGCGTCACCGGGGCCGCCCGGGGCGGGGCGACGGACCTCGGGCACCCGCCCCGCCGGTGCGGTCAGCGGCCGAGCACCGCGTCCGCGGCCTGGCCCGCCTGGGCCTGCTCGATGCGCTTGGCCAGCAGGACGGCGAGGCGCTGCGCCGTCGCGGTGTCCACCGGGCCGTCCTCGGTGGTCACGGTGGCGACCACGGTGCCGGCCCGCATCACGACGGCGATGCCGTCCCGGCCGCCGGGCTCGCCCTGCCAGGCCCGGCTCTCGGTGCCGATGGCGGGCAGTTCCACGGCGTGGTAGCGGGTGGCGTCGCCGTACGCCGCGTACGCCGCCTTGAGCTTGTCCTGGGCGGCCGCCTTGGTCGGCAGGGTGTCGACGAGGAAGCGCGCGACCACGTCGCCGGAGCTGAACCTCGCCTCGCCGCTGAGCGGCTTGCCGTTGCAGGCCGCGGGGTTCTGGCAGTCCGCGGAGTGGTCGGTGAGGTCGACCCGCCGCTTCTCCTGCTCCCAGCCGGTCATCGCGGCCTGGTCCGGCATCAGCTGCAGGACGGCCCGGTAGTCGAGCAGCGGCGTCGCGGCGTCGCTCCAGACGGGCATCGGGACGGCGCCGGCCGCCGGGCCGCCACCGGGCGCGGCCGTACCGCCGGACGGCGCCGCGCCGGGCGCCGGGGCGCCGCCGGCGGCCGCACCGGGCGAGGCGCCCGCGCCGCCGGTGGAGGCCTGCGGCGACGCGGTGCCCGCACCCGCGCTCGCCTCCGCGCTCGCACCGGCACCGGCCGTCGCCGTGCCCCGGCCGGCCGCCGCGGCGCCGGCGCCCGAGGCCTTCGAACCGCTGGAGCCGCAGGCCGTCAGGACCCCCAGCAGCACCCCGGCCGTAGCCACCGTCATCGTGCGACCGACCAACTTCACAGCACTCTCCCTCGTACCCCGGTGTCCGTGGACCGCCAAGGAACCATAGCCCCGACCTCCCCGGCTCCGTCCCGCCCCTCCCCCTTCGCCGGTCGGGGCCCGTTCTCCGGGCTCCCGCGCCCGGCTGCGCCCGGGCCCGGCCGCGGATACGCTGACGCCGACCCCCGCCGTCAGCGCCTGAGGCCCCCATGAACCACTCGCTGGTCCTCTCCGCCGTCCCGCGGCTCGCCGGCTCGGCCATCCTCGGAGCGGCCCTCGGAACGGTCGTCGCCGTCCTGACGGGCGTGCCGCTGGGCGTCCTCGCCGGCATCGCCGGAGCGGAGACGGCCTTCGTCGTGGCGGGGTGGATCGTCCTGTGGCCGATGGACGCCGCCGCCACCCGCCGCAACGTCCGGCGCGAGGAGTTCCGGCCCGCCCTGGAGGAGTTCGCCGTCGTCACCGCCGCGCTGTGCGGACTGGTCGGCATCGTGCTGCTGTTCCTGGCCAGCCGCTCCGACCTGAGCCGGGCCGCGGCCGCGACGGCGCTCTGCGGCGTGTTCACGGCCTGGGCGGCGCTCCACCTGATGTACGCCACCCGCTACGCGTACATCTACTACGGGAGCCCCGGCGGCGGGATCGACTTCAACACCGAGGTCCCGCCCCGGTACAGCGACTTCCTGTACTTCAGCTACAACCTCGGCATGACGTACCAGGTCTCCGACACCAGCGTCTCCAGTACCGGGCTGCGGGCGGTCGTGCTGCGGCACTGCCTGCTGTCCTACGTCTTCGGCGCCAGCATCCTGGCCACCACCATCAACCTCGTCGCCGACATCGCCACCGGCCGCTGAACCGCCGCCCGGCCCGGCGCTCCGGACCCCTTCGGACGGCCGCCGGGTCAGTGCCCGGCCGGGGCCAGCAGGGCGTCCGCGAGCGCGGTGCGGGCGTAGAGGACGGAGCGGCCGCTGCGGTGCGCGGTCACCAGGCCGGCGTTGCGCAGGGCCGTCAGGTGCTGGGAGACGCCGGCCGCGGACAGGCCGGACCGCTGGGCGAGCCGGGTGGTCGACGCGGGCGTGTCGAGCTCGGTCAGCAGCATCGTGCGGGAGCGGCCCAGCACGGCGGCCACCGCGTCCGGGGAGGTGGTGGCCCGGGGCTCCCAGAGGTTGCCGATCCCGCGCGCCGGATAGGCGAGCTGCGGCGGCTCCGGCGCCACCGACCGGGTCAGCACCTTCGGCCAGGCGAACGCGGAGGGCACCAGGAGCAGCCCGGAACCGACCTGGTCACGGGTCAGCGCGCAGTGCCGGCGGACCAGCCGCAGGGTGCCGTCGTCCCACCGGACGGAGTCGTGCAGCTCGTTGAGCACGTGGGCCGAGCCGTGCTCCGCCACCTGCCGCGCCCGGTGGAACACATCGGCTTCGAGCAACCGCCGGATCCGCTCCCAGTAGGGCGCGAGGGCGAGCTCCCAGTAGGCCTCGACCTCCGCGGCGACCTTCGCCAACGCCTCCTCCGGAGCCTCGGACAGGATCCCGAACCGGGCAGGCGCCCCGTCGTCGCGCTCGGCGGCCAGCATCCCGAGCTCGACCCGCACCCGCTCGGGCGCGGTCCGCCGGATCGCCTCCAGCTCGGTGGCGAGCGTGGGGAACGGACCGGCCGGAGTCGGATTGAGGAAGTCCGCGAGGTAGCCGTCGACGGGCACGAGCTCCGCCAGCCACCCCCGGTCGAGCCCCGCCCGCACCAGCCGCGGCCGGACCTGCTCGGCCCACCGCCGGTACAACGGCTGCTCGTCCGCCCGCCGCAGCAGCCGGAAGCTGGTGACGACCTCCCACATCGGCGACACCGCGAAGCGCGTCTGCGCCAGGTCCGCCGCGGAGAAACTCAGCCCCGACTGCATCCGCCCCACCCTCCCTCGCCCTCCGCCCGAGCCTAATCGACGGGGCCCGGGGCATCGACGAACTCGCCCTCGAACCGACCCCCTCGCTGCCCTCCCAGCGTCGACCGCCTGCGGGAGGACTCGCGGGAGACGCCGCCCGGGTCGGGCATCTACATCGTCCGGCCGGGCAGCGGGGCGCGGGACATGACCATGGTCTGACCAGGTCCGGCCGGGCAGGGTGGACCTGGATGCGACCAGGTGGGCGGGGGCGTCGGGCCGGGGACTCGGGCGGCGGTCGCCCCTTCCGTCACCACGGCCCCGGCCCGTACCGCCACGCCTCCGGGCCGCACCGCGTCGACCGGTGGCAGGTACGCCCTGGTCCGGTGCCCGATCCTCAGCCCGGCCGCTTGGCCATGATGACCACGCCCGGTCCGACGTGCTCGTCCGCGGGGAGCCGGAGTTCGGCGACCGGGCGCAGTCCGGCCTGCTCGATCAGGTGCGTGAGCTGCTCGGGCCGCCACTTGTGGGTCGTCCAGCGGACGGGGACGCCTCCGTAGGCCTCGGTGCGCAGCGCGTCCTCGTCGCCGACATGGGTCGCGGTGATGAAGTGTCCGCCCGGCACCAGGGCGCGCGCGAACATGGCGAGGACCTGGGGAAGGACGTCACGCGGGAGGTTGAACAGTGACCACCAGCCGAGCAGGCCGCCGTGGGAGGCGTCGGCGAGGTCCAGGTCGGTGGCAGAGCTGACGCCGAACCGGCACTGCGGGTGAAGGCGGCGCGCGTTCTCGATCATGCGGGGGGAGAGATCGACGCCGGACACGTCGAGGCCGCGCTCGGCGAGGTAGGCGGTCACCGTTCCGGGCCCGCAGCCGACGTCGAGCACGGGCCCGAGGCCGCTCACGGTGTCGGCGAAGGCGTCGATCGACGCCTTGAGCCACGGGTGGGTCCGGATGTCGCCGATCCCGGTGGTCGTCACCATGTGGGCGTAGTTGTCGGCCACGCGGTCATAGGACTCGCGGACCACGTCGAGATCGGACGGTCGGTCGATGGGGTGAGCGCGCATCAGCCAACGATAGGCCTGTGCGACGGTCTGCCGCCGGGGTCTTGTGGCCGTGGTCGCCGCTTGCCCGGGGAACCGAGCCTGCCGGCTCGGCCGCGGTGACCCGGTCCGGCGGGCATCAGGGCGTGCCCTGACGGCCTGTTGATCGTTGCTTGATTGGTCCGTCACCAACACCCCGTCGGCCGAGACGCGTACGGGACGTGACGCCGGAACGCCCGTGGCGAGGACGGGCCGACGGGTGGCGGCGGTGCGCCGGGACCGCCGGCGCACCGCGAGTCGAGAGAGGGAGCACCTGTGCGTATCACCGACCTGGCCCGCTGCGAGGCCCGTCCGGGGCGTGTCATGGAATGGACCCTCCACCCGTCCACCATCGACGCCGCCACGGACCTGGCGGACGACCTCCGCCCGCTCTCCCACCTCCAGCAGTCGCACCTGCGCACCGCGCGGACCGTACGCGACAACGGCCTGACCATGCCGACCTGGATCGGCACCCGGTTCAGCCTGCCCGGCCCGGCGGACCCGGCCGTGCTGGAGGCCACCCTGCTCGACTGGACCCTGCGCCACGAGACGCTGCGCAGCGGATTCCGCCGCCGCACCGAGGGCGTCCGCCGGTTCACGATCGGCGCCGGTTCGGTGGCCCTGCACCGGCACGAGGCAGGGGTGTTCGACCGGGCGGAGGAGCTGGTCACCTACCTGCAGAACCGTTTCGACGCCGCGACGAACGCGCTCGAATGGCCGAACTACATCTACGCGGCCGTCCTGCGCGAGGACGGCACGGACGTCTACCTCGCCTTCGACCACAGCAACGTGGACGCGTACTCGCTGTTCCGCATCCCCGCCGAGGTCCACGAGCTCTACGACACCCGCCGGGGCGGCGGCGAACCGCGAGCGGTCGAGGTAGGAAGCTACCTCGACTTCTGCGAACTCGAATGCGCGCACGCGGAGCAGGTCGACGAGATCCACTCGGCGGTCGCCCGCTGGCGGGAGTTCATCGCCGGCTGCGACGACCGGCTGCCGAGGTTCCCGCTCGACCTCGGCCTGGAGCCGGAGGAGCCGATGCCCGCCCAACGGCTGATGACCGAGATGCTGGTGGGCGAGGAGCACGCCGCCGGGTTCGAACGGTACTGCCGCCCCTTCGGGGGCACGCTGGCCGGCATCCTGGCCGCCAGCGCGCTGATCGCCCGGGACCTCGGCGGGCACGACGTGTACCGGACGGTGGTGCCGTTCCACACCAGGGCGGCCTCCCAGTGGCAGGACTCGCTGGGCTGGTACGTCGGCGTCGTACCCATCGAGATCCCCGCGGCCGACGCCCCCGACTTCCGGAGCGCGCTGGCGATGGCACGCTCCGAGCTGCACGCGAACCGCCGGCTCGCCCGCACCCCGCTGGCCCGGATCCTGCACCTGCTCGGCTCGGACTTCCGTCCGACCTCGCCCGACCTGCACTCGCTCATGTCGTTCGTCGACGCCAGGGCCGTCCCCGGAGCCGAGCGCTGGACCGAGCAGAACGCCTGCGCGACGGTCCGGGTCTCCCACGGCGACCAGGCCTGCGTCTGGATCACCCGACTCCACGAGGGTCTGCACCTCGCCTGCCGCCACCCCGACACCACCGTCGCCGCCCAGTCCCTGCGCGCCTACGCGGACGCGCTGCGCGACACCGTCGTACGGGTCGCCGAGGACGGCGGCGACCTCGTGCCGGGGAGGAAGCACGCAGTGGTGGACGCCCTCGCTCCCCTGCCGGCCTGAGTGGCCCGAGTTGCCCGAGTTGCCTGAGCGGCCTGAGTGATGGGGGCGGCCTGAGTGACGAGGCGGCGGCCGCGTTGGGGGCCGGCCCCGACCGGCGGTCCTCGCGTTCACCCGATTCCGGTGGACGAGATCGGCCGGATCGGACGGTTGGACGGCTGGTCCATCGCGGGGCATCGCCCGGGTCAGTAATAGCCCTTGGTGCCGTCGAGGAGCTCCCGGACGATGTCGGCGTGGCCGGCGTGGCGCCCGGTCTCCTCGACGAGGTGGATCAGCATCCAGCGGAGGTTGGCGCCACCGGAGCGGAAGCCGGAGTGACGGCCGACGTCGTCCAGGGAGGCCGCGGCGACGATCTCGTTGCTCCGGGCGCACTGGGCCTCGTACTCCGCGAGCAGCTCGGCCAGGGAGCGGTCGCCGGGCTGCCAGTCGGCGTCCTCGCCCGACTCGGCGAACGACGGGTTCTGCTTCTCGTCGCCGCCGAGGAACAGGACCTCCAGCCAGGTGTGCTCGGTCCAGCGCATATGGGTGATGAGGCCGGCCATCGTCATGGCCGGTGAGCTCGGGAGGACGGAGCGACGAGCGTCCTCCTCCGTCAGCCCCTCGCACTTCCAGCGAAGGATCTGCCGCTGCAGGTCCAACCAGCCGATGAGCGCGGTACGTTCGTCGGCCTGAAGTGGGGGGCGTTCCAGTTCGGGTGTCATATCGGCGCAGGCTACCGGCCTGCCCGGGGCCCTGGCACCTGGTTTTCCGGACGGCCGGCGTCGAACGGCCGGCGCCGGCCGGTCGGTGTCGGCCGGTCGGTCGAGCGACTCGCCCACGGGCGGGTGACGCGGGGTGGCGGGCGGGCGCGCCGATGCTAGAAGTCCGGAAGCGGAGAAGCTCCCGTAACGGATCGAGGCAGCAGTGAACTCCCTTGCCGAGGCAAGCCTCCGGCTGGATGCCGAGCCGGTCGACTACGTCCTGCTCGCCGTCTACTTCGCCCTGGTGCTGGGTATCGGCTCGCTCGCCCGCAGGTCGGTCTCCTCCAGTCTGGACTTCTTCCTGGCCGGCCGGTCGCTGCCCGCCTGGATCACCGGCCTGGCGTTCATCTCGGCCAACCTCGGGGCGGTGGAGATCTTCGGGATGACCGCCAACGGCGCGCAGTTCGGCATCCCGACCGTGCACTACTACTGGATCGGCGCGATCCCGGCCATGGTCTTCCTCGGCCTGGTCATGATGCCGTTCTACTACGGGTCCAAGGTGCGCAGCGTCCCGGAGTTCCTGCGGTTGCGGTTCGGCCGCTTCGCGCACCTGGTGAACGCGCTCAGCTTCGCGCTCGCCCAGGTGCTGATCGCCGGGGTCAACCTGTACGCGCTCAGCACGGTGGTCAACGCCCTGCTGGGCTGGCCGCTGTGGTCCTCCGTCCTGGTGGCGGCGCTGATCGTGCTGGCGTACACGACCCTGGGCGGGCTCTCGGCCGCGGTGTACAACGAGGTGATGCAGTTCTTCCTGATCGTCGCCATGCTGGTGCCGATCACCCTGGTAGGGCTGCACCGGGTGGGCGGCTGGGACGGGCTGAGCGACCGGATCCGGGCGGTGAACGCCGACGCGGCGGAGCAGTTGAACGCCTGGCCGGCCAGCAACCTGACCGGGATCGCCAACGCCACGCTGTCCGTGCTGGGCATCGTGTTCGGCCTCGGGTTCGTGCTGTCGTTCGGCTACTGGACGACGAACTTCGCGGAGGTGCAGCGCGCGCTGGCGGCGAGGAACATGTCGGCGGCCCGGCGCACGCCGCTGATCGGCGCGTACCCGAAGGCGCTGATCGCGCTGGTCATCGTGATCCCGGGGATGCTGGCCGCGGTCCTCTCGCCGGAGCTGGCGCGGTACAAGGCGGCGGGCGGCACGTCGACCGAGGGCGTCACGTACAACAACGCGATCGAACTGCTCATCCGCGACCTGCTGCCCAACGGCATGCTGGGGGTGGCGATCACCGGGCTGCTGGCGGCCTTCATGGCGGGCATGGCGGCCAACGTGAGCTCGTTCAACACGGTGTTCACCTACGACCTCTGGCAGGCGTACGTGGTCAGGGGCCGGTCGGACGCGTACTACCTGCGGGTGGGCCGGACGGTCACCGTGCTCGGCTGCGCGATCGCGGTCGGCACCGCGTTCATCGCCAGTGGCTACAACAACATCATGGACTACCTCCAGACGCTGTTCTCGTTCTTCAACGCCCCGCTGTTCGCCACGTTCATCCTGGGGATGTTCTGGAAGCGGACGACGCCGCTCGCGGGCGGGATCGGGCTGATCGTCGGAACGGCGGCCGCCGTGACGGTGGACCAGCTCGTCCGCCACGACGTGCTGCACCTGGCGGGTCAGGGGCCAAGCTTCGTCGCGGCGAGCGCCGCCTTCGTCCTGGACATCGCGGTCAGCGTCGCGGTCTCGCTGGCCACCCGGCCCAAGCCCGACAGCGAACTGGTCGGCCTGGTCTGGTCGCTGACGCCCAGGGACCGGATCAAGGAGGGCGACACCGCCGAGGACGCGGGCTGGTACCGCAGCCCCGCGCTGCTCGGGGCCGGGGCCCTGCTGCTCGCCACCGTACTCAACGTGATCTTCTGGTGAGAGGAGCGAGGACATGACGGATCCGACGACGGGGGCGGCCGGGCCGGCGGCCGTGAAGGCCGGGATCTTCGACCTGCGCCTGATCCTCGCGCTGCTCTTCTGCGTCTACGGCACGGTGCTGACCGTGCTGGGCGCCACCGCCACCTCGCAGGCCGACCTCGACCGGGCGGGCGGCGCGAACGTGAACCTCTGGGTGGGCGTCGGCATGCTGGTCGGGGCGGCGCTCTTCGCCGGCTGGGCGAGGCTGCGGCCGGTCCGGCTGCCGCCGGGAGCGGCGGAGCCGACGGGCTCCACGACGGGCACCACGGGGCCGGAGCAGTAGGGCCGCCGCGGGTACGGGGTGGAGCGGCCGGCCGGGGCGGACGCCCGTCCTCCGGCGGCGGTGCCACCACCGGGCGGCGGTGTCACCACCAGGCCGGGCGCTGCCAGGGTTCCACGGTCACCCGGCCGACCGGGAGGATCACGGCGTTGCGACGGCGCCGCAGGGCGTCCGGGGTGTCGGCCCTGAGGAGTGCCGCCTCCCGCGCCTGGCCGCTGCTGTCGGCCCACTCGACGAAGGTCTGGGTGCCGGCCCGGCCGTCGGGGAAGGTCACCGGGACGGTGACGCACCAGGGGCTGCTGCTGCGCCCGCTCCAGGCGGCGACCTGACCCGCGCCCCGGGCGGTGCAGGACGCCGCCGGCACCGGGGCGGACTCCGATGGCGGGGCGAAGACGGATGCGAACATGGCTCTCTCCGGGTGTGACGCGCCTGCGGAAGCCGTGCTGTCTTCTTCCGGGTGGCGGATTCCGTCGCCGAGCGGCGTTTCGGACCGGCGGCGCTGTGGGGGCGATGCGGGTGGGGGCGGTGCCGTGTTCGGTACCGGGAGGAGAGCGGGGTGTGCTCCATCATGTTTCAACAGGTTCAAACACTTATGAACAACATGAAACGCCGATTGCGGAAGGGCGTCAAGACCTACCGGACGGAAATGTTCGCGTGCGGGGCGGCTCGCCGCAGTGGTCCGTTCACCGGCTCGGAACCCGCCGGGGAGCGCTTCGCCCGCCATCGGATCCTGGTGCGGCCCACCCGGTCCACGCTCAGCGAGTTCCGCAGGGAGCTCACCGGCCTCACCCAGTGCGGGCTCCACGCGGGGGTCGGAACATCGCCGCGCTCAGCCCTCCACCTGTCCGAGCGGACCGACCGACCCCCGGCGTCGGCGGCTTGAATCCGCCCTCTGGCCGAGGGGCGCCACTGCCATCGGGGGATCCGGTCGGCAGGCCGGGACACCTCGCCGACAGTAGACGCCGTGCCGGGGCGAGCAGCCTGCGGCCCGGGTGGTCGGGTCGGCTCAGTCGCGCAGATGGGCCGTGAGCACGTCGCCCGCCGGGTAGGGGCGTTCCGCGGGGAGCGACTGCCGGGCGGCGTCCAGTGCTCCGTCCCTCACGTGGGCGTGGATCGCCTGCGCGAGCGCGGTGACGTCGCGGATCGAAACGATCCACTCCTCCGCGTAGCGCTCAGCGGCCTCGCCCGTGAGGCCGAGTTGCAGGGACCGGTGAGCGAGCGGCCGCAGGTGCAGATCGCGTTCGGGGTCCCACTGCACCCGGGCCGGGGCTCGCTTCAGCCGGCGCTTCCAGTCGCCGCGGTCGGGATGCAGTCCGGGTTGGTAGTGGGCCAGGCAGGCGTTCTCCAGGGCCCATTCGAAGCCCTCGCGGGTGATCTCGACCGCCAGCACGGTCTCCTGGCCCTCCTTGCCCGCCCATCCGCAGCGATACATCATCCAGAGGAACGAAGGCTTGATCCACGTCATCCGGTCCCGCCGCCAGGCTGCGGGAAAGCGACCGTCCAGTGCGGCGGGCAGGCCGATCTCCGGCGCGTACGCCTGGTAGACCGTCACTGTCGTGTCCGTGTAGCTGGCGCGGATCTGGTGCTTGGGTTCTGACACGGTGACCAGAGTCGACGGTAGACGCGCTCGGCGCCATCGAATTACCCCGTCGAACGGCGCTGGTTGAGCGCTGAGCGCGACCAGGCCTCTCGGGCCGGGCTCGGGCGGTGCCGTCCCCCCGCTCCTCCGGATGCTCCTATAGACGTCAAGCCGCAGGAGCAAGGTCGGGTTGGGTGATTCGTGAGGTTGGAGTGCTGGTCAGTGCGCGGTAGACCTCGCGGGCGACGAAGCCGACCCCCGCGCCGCAGAACGCCGGGCCTGGCGCCACTGACCGGTGGCACTCGCAGGCCGGTACGGGTCGGCCCGGGTCGACCCGCGGGGCTCTGCCACCTCACTCGATGTCACTCGATATCACTCGATTCCAAGGGGGCCGACGCCCAGGTCCTCACGCATGAGGCGACGCATCCGCGCCATGGCCTCGCGTCGCCGCGCTATCAGGGGCGCGTCGTCGGCCGAGCCGACCGCCGCTCCCCGGGCGTAGGCGTCGCGGATCGCCCGCAGGCAGTGGAACGCCTCGTTCCCGGCCTCCACGACCGGCGACGGGCCCACGAGCCACAGGCGTTCGCTCGCCGTGTAGATGCCGGTGCGCCGCACCGCCTCCCGCACCGCCGCGTCGCGGGCCGAATCTGACATGTGGTCGCCCAGGGCGACGGCCCGGATCTCCTCACCCGCGGCCTTGAGCGCGGAGACGTACTCCGTGTAGACCTCGCGCCGCACGTCCAGCGCATGCCTGGCCTCCTCCCGCCGCCACCGGTTGCGGTCGGCGATCAGCGTGGCGGCGATGCCGATGACGGCACCGGTCAGTGTGGAGAGCAGAGGCGTCCAGTCCATGCGCCCCAGCTTGTCCAAACCGCTGGGCCGGCACCAGTGGCTTTCGCTGCGAACGTCCGGGGCCGGCCACACGGGAGCCTTCCGCGCGACGGGAGGGACCGGATCCGGGACGGCCCCGGGGCCGTCCTGGTGGGGTGCGCGCGGTACTTCAGCGGCCGGGGACGACGATGCCCTGGGTGGACGGCCTACCTTGTGCCGAGCCGTGCCGTGTCAGCGGCCAACCCGGGTTGTCCGCTGGTCACCTGGGCCGCAGCCGAGCCCGGTGGATGGACAATCGGACATTCCTGCACTGTGGGCTTCACCAGGCCATCGGCCAACGTGTCGAGGCCCGCGACGGGACACCCCGGGGCTTCCGGCACGGAGACGGTCCCCCGGCAGTCCCGTCCCGGCCCTGGACACCCACCGCACTCGAAGGAGCTCGCCATGCTCAAGAAGCACCTCGCGACGGTCCTCGCGGCCACGGTCCTCGCCGGAGGCTTCGTGGGCCTCTCCGGCGGCGCGGCCCACGCCTACCCCCGGGTCAACAAGTGCGGGAGCGCGTACGACTTCAAGCAGAGCTGGGACATCACGGACAACGCCCAAACGAGCGTGGTGGTCGGCTTCATCGACATCTACTACAACAGCGGAAACGGGATCAACTGTGCGATCGCCCGCGGGAAGGACGGGGCCGTCACCGGTCACCACGACATCCGGGTCGCGATACGACGCTCCGGAACGAGCGACTGGATCCAGGACGGCGCCGGGAGCAACTACTCCAGCTACGCGGGCCCGGTCTACACGTACGCCAAGGGGGCCTGCATCGACTTCGTCGGCGGGCTGATGTACAACGAGTTCGCAGGTCAAGGGGCATCCGGCTACAGCTCCAAGCACTGCGGCTGAAGCGAGGAAGACGTACAGCGGCGAGGAGAGTCCCGAGCGCCGGGGCCCGGCAGACGGAATAGTCCGAGCAGGGCCGAGGCTGGGCTGATCATGAGTGAGATTCTTGTGACGGGCGCGACCGGCAACGTCGGCCGACACGTCGTTGCTCGGCTCCTGGCCGCGGGCGCCGGGGTGCGGGCGCTGGCGCGTGATCCCGAAACGGCCGGGCTGCCGGAGGGAGTGAAGGTCGTCAGCGGGGACCTGTCCGCGCCGGCCACGCTCGATGTGGCGCTGGAGGGGACCAGCGCAGTGTTCCTGGTCTGGCCCTTCCTGACGACCGAGGGCGCGCCCGCCGTACTGGAGGCGCTTGCACGACGTACCGGGCGCATCGTCTATCTCTCGTCGTCGGGCGTCGACGAGGCGGCCGAGCGGCAGACCGATCCGATCAACCAGCTCCACGCCGACATGGAGCGCATGATCGAGGAATCCGGCCTGGAGTGGACTTTCCTGCGGTCGAACACCATCGCGTCCAACGCGCGGGGGTGGGGCGAGCAGGTCCGCGCCACGCGCACCGTTCGCGGTCCCGGTATCGCCGCTACCGCGGTGATCCACGAGGGCGACATCGCGGCTGTGGCGGTTCCTGTCCTGACCGGTGACGGGCACGTGGGCGCGAGGCTTGTCCTGACGGGTCCGCAGGTACTGAGCAGGGCCGAGCAGGTCCGTGCGATCGGGGAGGCCATCGGTCGCCCGGTGGCGTTCGAGGAAGTCCCCGTAGAGGTCGCGCGACGGCAGATGCTCGCTGACGGCAGGCCACCCGCACTCGTCGAGGCGCTGTTGGCCAGCGCCGAGACCCGGCCCGCATCGAACGTGATCACCTCCACCGTGGAAGAGATCACCGGAGTTCCCGCGCGCACGTTCCGCACCTGGGCGGAGGAGCACGCGGAGGAGTTCCGCTAGGTTCGCCGTCCGGGTCCAGGACACCGGCCGCCCCTCACCCAGCACCAGGTCCCGGCGATCCTCGGCCGCCGGGGCCTCGTCGCACTGCCTGGATGGTCCGCGTGAACATCGAGATGTCCTGCCGGATCCGGGTGCGAGCCGCGGACGCCACGGACTTGCCGGCCCTCGTCGCCATCGACGCGATCGCGGCCGCCGGCGACGAAGCGCGGGCCCGGAGCATTCGTCGGTGGTTGGACCAGGGATCCGTCAGCGTGGCCGAAGATCCGTCAGGCATCCTGGGCTACGGCGTTCTGGAGTACACGTTCTTCGAACAGGGCTTCGTGACCATGGTGACGGTCTCGCCGGGCGCACGCCGACGGGGCGTCGGCGCCCGCCTTCTCCAGGCCGTCGAAGCACGCTGCTCCACCCCGAAGCCGTTCACCTCGACGAACGTCTCGAACCATCCCATGCAGCTGCTGTTGCAGCAGCTCGGCTGGCACCCGGCCGGCCTGGTCCACGGCCTCGACGAGGCGGACCCCGAACTGTTCTGCCTCTGCCCGCCCGAGCGACTCCGGCCACGCTGGATCGGACTCGGCCCACACCGGCGGGTCGGACCGCGCACCGGTGAGCTTCCCGCGTCACGCTGGTCTCCACGCCGGACACCCACGACGGAAGGCTGGCCATGCGGAAGCTGATCTACGGCATGAACCTGACCCTGGACGGCTACGTCACCGCCGCCGGGGACGACATCGGCTGGAGCGGACCGCCGAGCGACGAGCTGTTCCAGTGGTGGCTCGACCAGGAGCGGGCGAGTGGCCTGACCCTGTACGGGCGCAAGCTGTGGGAGACGATGAGCTCCTACTGGCCGACCGGCGACGAGCAGCCCGATGCCACCCCGGGGGAGATCGCGTTCGCGCGGAACTGGCGGGACACACCGAAGGTGGTGTTCTCCTCGACGATGACGGCCGAGGAGGTCGACTGGAACACCCGCCTGGTCACCGGCGACGCGATCGCCGAGATCACCCGGCTCAAGGCCGAGGACGGCGGCCCGATGACCATCGGCGGCGCGACGCTCGCCGGGGCGGCCATGCGCGCCGGGCTGATCGACGAGTACGCGATCGCCACCTATCCGGTCCTGGTGGGCGGCGGGACACCGTTCTTCACCGCGCTGGACAGCTGGGTGGACCTGAACCTGGTGGAGACGCGGACGTTCCCCGGCGGCGTGGTCATGACCAGGTACGAGACGAGGCGTTGAGCAGCAGGAGGTACCGGGGCTCGCGGGCCGAGGCGCGCGGCCCCCGTTCGGGCCGGGTGGCGACCACCCGATCCCGTGGACGAAGCGTGGCGCGGTCAGGGGTGGGGCCGGCTGGCCGACGTGCCGTTCACCCGGCGGGCACCGCCGTCGCCGGTGGGGGCGTCGTGGTCGCGGTCCTTGCGGTTGGGGGCGAGCAGGTCGAGCAGTGCGCTGATGCTGAGCCCGGCCTCGGCGGGGTGTCTGAGCAGGGTGCCGGAGGCGATGCTGTAGTGGGTGCGCCGCCCGGCGCGGTCGCGGGTGAGGTAGCCGCCCTGGTCGAGGTCGGTCACGATCGCCTGGACGGCGCGCTCGGTCAGCTGGACCTCCACGGCGATGTCCCGCAGCCGGATGCCGGGGTCGCGGGCGATCGCGGCCAGCACGCGGGCGTGGTTGGTCACGAACGTCCAGCTTGTTCTCGCCGTGGGTTCCTCGAGTGCCATGCCCTCTACCGTAAGACGAAAGATTCAGATTTCGCTACACATGAATCGAATTTCGGGTATCTCTTGACGTGAATGTGGCTGCGGGCCACGCTGGAAGGGTCTCAGCCCGCCCCTTCCCTCCCCAAGGACCCGGCCATGACCGAAGATCCGTCCGCTACCGGCGCCGCAGGGTGCTCCGCCGTGCAGCCGCCGTCCGTACCGCGGCGCCTGACCGGCGGCCCGGACCTCACGGTCACCGCCGGAGCACACCGCACCCTGGTCCAGGTGGCCGGGGAGATCGACATGGACAGCGCGGACGGCCTGCGCGAGACCCTGGAACGACTGCTCCACCAGAGCGGCACCGGCCTCGACCTCGACACCTCCGCCGTCACGTTCTGCGACAGCTACGGCCTCAACATGCTCCTGCGCCTGCGACTGACCGCCCTGCGCGCCAAACGCCGCCTCACGATCACCGACCCGGGCCCCCGCCTGGAGCGGCTCCTGGCCCTCACCGAGACCACCGCCCTGTTCACCCTCGACGGCCACCCCGACGGGGCCACACCGCCCGGCGGCACCCGCCCCGCCGACGCCAAAACCGGCCTCCACACCAAACCCGTCCGCACCACCGGCCTCCTCAACGACACCCCGGCCGAGCCCCCCGGCTCCATCCTCGAGGGGAAGCACCTGCCATGACCACCCCCGCCCCGGCCACCGGCCGCGCCCGCGGCGCGGTCCGCCGGCTCCCGGCCGTCGCCGAACGGCCCGGCCTCGCCGGCCTCGCCGACCAGCACGACAGCTTCGACCAGCGAGGCAGTGCGCCGTGAGGGACGCCACGCGCTACGCCATCGCCGTCCGCGGCCCGAACGGCACGACACGCACCGTCATCGTGCACCGCACCGACCGCCTCGGGCCGGCCCACGAACCCGTCTACGAGGACACCACCGGCGGATTCCGCTTCCAGATCAACGGCTCGACCGCCGAAGTCCTCGTCCTGCCCACCGGCTACGGCACTGCCCACCCCTGCCTGGAAGCCGTCCCGATGCCCTGATCCGCCCCACCGGCGGGGCCCGCTCCGGGCCGTCGCGGATGCCCGGCCCGCTCAGGCCGTCAAGATTTCTCCGTCCATCGGTCACGTTCCCTCGGCGAGGTCCGTCGATGAAGTGAGGCGGACCGCCTGACCGACCGATGGAAGGACCACACGGTGCTGACGAACATCATGTACGTAACGCTCTATGTCACCGACCAGGACCGCGCGCTGAGGTTCTACACGGAGCAGCTCGGCCTGGAGAAGCGCGTCGACTACCCCGGTCCTGACGGGCGCTTCCTCACCGTAGGTGTCTCCGGCGGCCCGTTGGAGATCATCCTCTGGCCGCACGCCGCGGCCTCGGGGCAGCCGGCCGCGCTGCGGCCGGGCACGACGCCTGGTCCGGTCTTCCTCGAATCGGACGACCTGCGGGCGGACTTCAAGGTGCTCCGCGAGCGCGGTGTGACCTTCGACCAGCCCGAACCGGAGGACTACGGGTACGGGATCCGGATCGAGGCCGTGGATCCCGACGGGAACCGGATCTCGCTGCGCCAGCGGGCGACCTGGCAGAGCAAGGGCGATGCCTGATCCTTCGTAAGGCCCGGTGGGGCCGGCGCGGTCCGGCGCCGGCCCCACCGGGCCCGAACCGATGCCGGCGGTCATGGCCAGGGCATTGACCGCGGGCCCCGACCTGACGAGGTGTTCCAGCATGCCGATGCAGATCGACTCAAACATCAACTCGAAGATCGACTCAGTGATCGCACGACAGCGCGTCGACGACCTGGAAGCGGCCATCCCCTTCTACGAACGGCTGACCGGCCGGACCGCGAGCCGCTTCACCTTCGCAGGTGTGCGGCTGGCGAGCGTCGGACCCTTCCTGCTGTTCTGCGGTCCGGACGACGCGGTACGGACGTTCGCCGGAGTGAGTGCCACCCTGGCCGTCCCGGATCTGGCGGCAGCCGTCGAGGAGGGACGCGCGGCCGGTGCCACCGTGGTGATGCCGCCGCAACCCACCCCCAACGGTCACCGCGCGGTACTGCGGCACCCGCACGGGGGCGTGTACGAATACGTCGGCCCCTGAGCCGAGGTCGGTCCCTGAGCCGAGGTGAGGGTGAGGCCGCTCGTCGGCATCGCCGTCCAGGCCACCCACTGACCGGGGGGACGGGAGCGGACCCCGACGTCCGAGGGGCCGCCCGGTCCGGGATGCGGTGACCGGGAGGCGGCGGTCGAGCCGCACCGCTGCGTTCGCGAGGCGATCGACTGGGCTAGCATGCCTCTCCGGCAAGCTCACCCATGATCGTCAACAGGGCAGAGCCCGAATGGAGTTCAGGACGCGCGGTGCGACGTGGAGCGAGGGACGGACGATGGCGTACGAGATCGTTGCTGAGCAGATCCGGATCGAGGCGGCCGCGGGGGCGCCGCCGATGGGGGCCTACCTCGCACGGCCCGCCGAGCCGGGGGACCACCCCGTCGTGCTCGTCGGGGCCGAGCTGTGGGGGGTGACGGAGGACGTCCGGAAGACGGTGCGGGACGTCGCCGCGCTCGGCTTCGTCGCTGTCGCGCCCGACCTCTACCACCGCGCGGGCGAGGAGGGGACGGCCGCCGGCATGGCGCAGAGCCCCGAGAACCGTACCCGGGCCTTCGCACTGCTCGACGGGTTCGCCCGGGACGAGGTGGAGGCGGATCTGCGGGCCGCCGTCGCGCACGCCCGGCAGTACGCGGGGGCTTCGACGCGTACCGCCATGATCGGCTTCAGCCTCGGCGGGCACATCGCGTACTTCGCGGCGACCCGCCTCGAACTGGACGCCGTGGTGGCCTACTTCCCCGGCTGGCTGACGACCTCGGGCACGGCGCTGAGCCGCCCGGCCCCGCTCGCCGAGGACACCCCGGCCATCGCCCGGGTGGGCACGCGCGTGCTGCTGTTCTTCGCCGGCCGGGACCATGTGATCGGCGCCGCCGAGCGCGAGGAGGTCGTCGCGGGTCTCGCCTCGGCGGGCGTCCCGCACGAGGTGGTCGTCTACCCCGAGGCGCAGCACGCCTTCTTCTTCCCGGGCCACCCGCCGTACGACAAGGAGTCCGCCGAGGACTCGTGGCGCAGGGCGGGGGCGTTCCTGAAGGGTGTGTGACCGCCTGCCGGCCTCCGCGCGCGGACGCCGGCAGGCGGGGGCGTCTGCGGCCGCCGGACCGGAACCGGCCGGTGCCGCAGACGTCTCCCGCACCATGACCTCGCCGCGCGGCGCCTCCGGCAGGAGCGCGAGCCCGCTCCTCGCGTTGTCGGCGGCGTGTGCCAGGCTGGGCCCGACCCATCTGAGGAGGAGCAGCATCATGCACAGGCCGAGCCGGCCCGAGGATCTGGACCACGGTGACCGGGTGTGGGCGAGGGCCGTCGCCTTCGCCCTCCTGGAGGCCGCCCACGGCAACCCCGAGGGCTACTGGCTGGACGAGCACGGGGTGTGGTGCGACGCGACGGGCGGCTCCTACTGGTGGCGCGTCACGCGGTGCGAGGGCGGCGGCGTCGTCTTCTGCGGGCAGGACTCCGACGGCAGCCGGACCCACGTCGACGGCCGGCAGATCGACTTCCTCGCCGGCGGTCCGTCGTGGCTGCCCTGGGAGGCGCTGCGCGAGGACGCCGAGGGGAACCTGTTCGGCTTCGTCTACTGGTGGCAGGCCGGGGCCTGGCACCGCATCCCGTACCCGGAGTCGCTCGACGACGACGGACTGTCCGGCGCCGCCGGGTGGTTGGGCTCGGAGGCGGAGTTCGCCGACGAGGCGGCCGAGCTCGCCGCCGTCCGGCCCGCGGACGCGGCGGCGTTCACCGATGCGCTCGCCCGGTTCGTCCGGCACGCCGAGGCGCGCACCGTGGACGCCGCGGTGGTGGCGGATCTGCTGGCGGCGGCCGGTCCGGAGCACGAGGACCGCCGTCCGCTCCTGCTGAAGCCGGCGCTGGCCGTCGCCGAGCGGGCCGGGATCACCCGGCCCGCCGGGCTCGGCTGATCGCCCCGGCCGGGGCCACGGCCGACGTGAGACGTGAGCGGGGCCGCCGCCGGGAACCACCCGGCCGCGGCCCCGCGACCCACCGACAGGACTACCGCGTGACGGACCCTCAGGCGGCCAGCGTCTTGAGCGTCTCGAACGCGGTGTCCCGGGACTTCTCCGCCAGCGGCTTGAGCGCGGCCATCTGCGGCACGATCGCGGCCAGCGTCAGCTCGGCGTGGACGAAGGTCAGGTCGTCCGCCAGGCCGATCGCGCCCAGGACGGCGCGCAGGTACGGCTCCTGGTAGTCCCAGCCCTCACGGGGGGTGCCGGGGGCGTAGGAGCCGCCCCGGGCGGTGACCACCACGACGGACTTGCCGCTGAGCAGGCCCGGGTCGCCGCCGGGAGCCACCATGTGGGCCGGGGTGACGAGACGGTCCACCCACGCCTTGAGCGTCGACGGGATGGTGTAGTTGTACATCGGGGCGCCGATGATCAGCGTGGTCGCCTCGCGCACCTCGGCGGTGACCGCCTCGCTGAGCGCCCGCTCCTCCGGGGTCTCGCCGTGCTCGCCGCTCGGGTCGAGCAGGGCCTCGCGGACGGCGTGCGTGATGTGCGGGACGGGCTCGGCACCCAGGTCGCGGTAGACGTAACCGCCGTCGGGGTGGTTCTCGCGCCACTGGGTGGCGAAGTAGGCGGACAACTCGCGGGACACGGAGCCGTCGTGACGAATGCTCGCGTCGATGTGCAGCAGGGAAGGCATGAAGGCGACCTCGGGTGGTATCAGGGGCGAATCAAAGCATCGCCACCGGTCGGCCGCGTCAGCGGTGTGACGCGGTCTCCGGTGCCGTCGAACCACGGGTGGTCATGGCCGGACACCCGGCCAGGCCCCCCGGACGCGTCTCCGCCGCCCGTTCGGCGCCGGTACGCGATGTCGACGGTAGACATTGACGCCGACGTCAAAGCAAGCGCTTCACCACTCCTGCCCACCCGCTGCGTCGACGAACCGGCTCCGCGGCGCCCTGCTCCGCCGCTCCCCCACCTGTCCGGCCGGCGCCCCGTGCTCAGCCGCCGCCCATCCCGCCCTGCGCGGCCACCATGGTCGTCCCCAGCCCGTCGACCGCCTTGGCCAGCCCGGGCGCCCGCTCCCCCAGCCGCGCGGTGAGGGCCGCGATGCGCCCGGCGTGCGTCCGCTGCTCCTGGCGCGACAGCACCAGCCGCACCTGCCCGTGCGCGGCCAGCGCCGCCAGCACCGCGTCCGCGAACGCCACCTCGCCCACCGGCTCCTCGCCACGGACCAGTTCGGCCACCCGGAGCTGCCGGTCCAGCGCCTCCCGGGGGTCGGGCATCGCCACCGGCCGCCGCGGCACGACGGGGCCGTAGGGGTCACGGTCCCGGACCGTCAGCACGCCGAGGACGGCCAGCCGCTGCTCGACGGCGTCCAGCGTCTCCTCGCGGCCGCGTTTGATCCACGACTTCCAGCCGCGCCGCCGTGCGGCCACCTCGGCCAGGACGGCGTCCAGCACCGGGTCCCCGGCGGGGCCGGCGCCGGGTGCCACCAGCACCCGGCCCCGGCCGTCCTCGACGAGGTCACCGCGGTGGGCCAGCTCGGCCAGCGCGGCGGCGCGCAGCAGGAACCCGGCCCGGGTGCGGTCCTGGAGGGCCTGGGCCCGGGTGTCGTAGGCCATCAGGTAGGTGGCCAGGTGCAGCGGTCGGCTCATACCGCCGACGATACGGCGCACCGCCCCGGCCGCCATCCGCCCGCAGGAGGGCATCGGCCTCCCACCTGCGGCGTACCCCGCGGCACGCACCCGGACCAGGGAGCTGCCCGGCCCCGGCCGCACCGGCCGACCCGGGGACCCGACCGTCACCAGCGCCGGCCCCTGCGCCGACTTCTGGCTGCTGGGGCTCGTCGAACCGCGCTGAGCCGAACCCGTCGAGCCGAACCGCGTCGACGGGACGGACGGCCCCGGTCGATAGGCGGGCTCCTCCTCCTTCCGGCGGAGCCCGCACGACACCCCGGGGGGAGGCCGTCGCGACCTCGGGCGGACGCCCGCCCCGGCGGGCCGGGGCCAGGCTGGCATCAGCCGGAAGGGAATCCGGCGCTTCTCGGGAGGGACACCGTCATGACCGTCAGCACGTCACCGTCAAGGCTCCGCCGCTCGGCCGCCGGAGCCGCGATCGCCGCCCTGGCGACGGCCGGCCTCCTGGGCACCGCGGCGCCGGCGGCCCTCGCGGCGACGCCCGGTGGCGTCGTGGCAACCGCCCCGGCGCGGCCCGCGACCGACGCCGCCGCGCTGGACCGGGCGATCCGGGCCGTGGTGTCGGAGGGCGGCTCCAGCGCCGTGCAGGCCGAGGTGCGCGAGGACGGCCGCCGGGTGTGGCGGGGCGCGGCGGGCGTCGCCGACCTGCGCAGCGGGGCGCCGGTGCCCGAGGACGCCCGGTTCCGGATCGGCAGCGTCACCAAGACCTTCGCCGCCACCGTGGTGCTCCAGTTGGTCGCGGAGGGGAGAATCGCCCTGGACGCCCCGGTCGAGCGGTACCTGCCCGGGGTCGTACCGAACGGCGGCGCGATCACCGTGCGCCGGCTGCTGAACCACACCAGCGGTCTCTACAACTTCACGGACGACGCCCGGTTCAGCACCGAGGGCGAGGCGGCCGACCGCTGGCTGCGGGTCGGGCGCTGGACCACCTACCGGCCGCAGGACGTCGTCGACCTCGCCAACGCCCACCCGCCGTACTCGGAGCCCGGCCCGTGGCACTACTCCAACACCAACTACGTGCTGCTCGGGATGATCGTCCAGCGGACGACCGGGCGCTCCTGGGCGGACGAGGTCGAGCGCCGCGTCATCCGCCCGCTGGGCCTGTCCGGGACGTCGATGCCCGGCTCCTCGCCCTTCGTCCCCGGGCCGCACGCCCACGGATACCTCCCGCGGGCCGACGGCCCGGTCGACATCACCCTGCAGAACCCCTCCGCCTTCGGGCCGGCGGGCGCCGGGATCTCGACCACCGCCGACCTCACCCGCTTCAATGCCGCGCTGCTCGGCGGCAGGTTGCTGGGCCCGGCCGAGCTGGCCGAGATGAAGCAGCAGGTCACCACGGACACCGGGGGCGGCTACGGGCTCGGGCTGGTGCGGTACCCGACCGCCTGCGGCGACTACTGGGGGCTCAGCGGCGGGATCGCGGGCTACGGCACGATCGTGATGGGCGACGCCGCCGGGCGCCGGCAGCTGGCGATCTCGCTGAATCCCTACGAGCTGAGCGAGGCGACCGGCCGCACCTTCCAGGTGTTGATCGACACGGCCACCTGCGGCGGCGGCGCCGCGCCCACGGCCTCCGCCGCCCCGCCCGGCCGCTGACCCCGGCGCGGCCCCCGGACCGCCGCGGAGCCGGTCCGGGACGGTCCGGGACGGTCCGGACGGGCCGGGGCGGTCCGGGCCGCTCCCGCGCTCAGCCGTTCGGCAGGATCACCGCGCGGCCGTTGATCAGCCCGGCGTGCAGGCGCTCGTACGCCAGCGGGGCGTCGTCGATGCCGTAGGTCTCGACGTGCACCTCGACCGCGCCGGCCCGGGCGAGGTCCAGCACCTCGATCAGCTCGGGTCGGGTGCCCCAGTACGGGGAGGCCACCGACACCTCGTACGGGAGGGTGCCGAAGCCGACCGGCAGGGAGCCGCCGCCGAGGCCGACGATCGTCACGTCGCCCTCCACCGCCGCCATCGCGCCGGCCGAGGCCACCGTCGGCGTGGCGCCGACGAAGTCCAGCACCACCTGGGCGCCGACGCCGCCGGTGAGGGCGCGGACCGCCGCCGGTGCCGAGGCGTCCGAGAGCACCGCCTCGTGCGCGCCCACGGCCCGGGCCAGGGCCAGCTTCTCCTCGGTCACGTCCAGGGCGACCACCCGGGCCGCCGTCATCGCGCGCAGCAGCTGGATCGCGACATGGCCGAGGCCGCCGGTGCCGATCACCACGGCGGTGCTGCCCGGCACCAGCTTGCCCAGCGAGCGCTTGATCGCGTGATAGGGCGTCAGACCGGCGTCGGTCAGCGGGACGGCCCGCACCGGGTCGAGACCGCCGAGCGGTACCAGGTGCCGCGGGTCGTCGACGATCATGTACTCCGCCATCGCGCCCGGGGCGCCCAGGCCCGGTGGGCGGATGCCGAGCTCGGCGGCGCGCAGGCAGTAGTTCTCCTTGCCCTCCGCGCATTTGGCGCAGGTGCCGCAGCCCCAGGGCCCGTACACGGCGACCGGGTCGCCCTCGGTGAAGCCGGTCACTCCGGCGCCGAGCGCCGCGACGGTGCCGACGCCCTCGTGGCCGAGGGTCAGCGGCAGCGGGAAGGACAGCTGCTCGGCGGGCAGGCTCATCACGGCGATGTCGGAGTGGCACACGCCCGCGGCGGTGACCTTCAGCAGGACCTGCCCGGGGCCGGGCTCCGGACCGGGGACGGTGACCACCTCGGGGGCGGCGCCGGCCCTGCGGTACTGGACTGCCTTCATCGTCGTGACTCTCCTTCGGTGCGGGCGCGTTCGGGACGGGTGTCCGGTGCGCGCGGCGTGCGGTGTCCCCCCGGAATCGGCCGGGTCAGCGGGCCGCGTAGGCGCCGTCGACCAGGTGGTAGCTGCCGTGGACGAAGGAGGCCCGGTCGGACAGCAGGAAGGCGGTCAGCTCGGCGACCTCCTCCGCGCGGCCGAGCCGGCCGGCCGGGTGCAGCGCGACCAGCGCGTCGCGGGCGGCGGCGTCGGCGTCGCGCAGCAGCGGCGTGTCGATGAAGCCCGGGCCGACGGCGTTGATCCGCACGCCCTGGGCGGCGTACTCCAGGGCGGCCGTCTTGGTGAGGCCGACCACGCCGTGCTTCGCGGCGGCGTAGGCGGGCGAGCCGGCGAAGCCGTTGGTCCCGAGGATCGAGGCCATGTTGACGACGGCGCCGCCGCCGGCCGCGAGGATGGCGGGGATCTCGTAGCGCAGCGAGTAGAAGACGCCGTCCAGGTTGGTGGCCAGCACCCGCCGCCAGTCCTCGGGCTCGTAGGCGCCGGTGGGGGCGGCCGCCCCGGCGATGCCGGCGTTGTTGACGGCCAGGTGGAGGGCGCCGAGCCCGTCGACGGTGGCCCGGACGGCGGCGCGCACCGACTCCGGGTCGGTGACGTCCACGTCGACGGCCAGGGCGCGGGCTCCGGCGGCCGACAGCTCGGCGGCGGCCTCGCGGGCGCCCGCCGGGTCGAAGTCGGCGATCGCGACGGCGGCGCCGCCGGCCGCCAGTCGCCGGGCCACCGCGAGGCCGATGCCGGAGGCGCCTCCGGTGACCAGCGCGGTCCGGCCGGTGAACTCCTGGGTGTAGTCGATGCCGGTCATGGCGGTCGTTCCTTTCGTACCGGTGCGCGCCGGGTGGGCGCGCTCGTTCACACCGCCGTGCCGTCGGGTGGCGGTTCGGCGGTGAGCAGCTCGAAGGCCTGCTCCAGCAGGTCGGGCAGGTCGGGGGCCGCGCCGGTCGCGGGGTGCCGGACCCAGGCGCGGGAGGCGGCCTGGAGAGCCGCGACCCCGAGGCCGATGGCGACGGCCGGGCGCAGGTCGTGCTCGGCGTCCAGGCCGAGCCGGGCGGCGGCGATCCGGATGGACGCCTCCTCCTCGTCGACGCAGATCCGCCGGTAGGCGGCGGTCAGCGCGGGTTCTGCGGCGATCAGGCCGAACAGCTCGCGGACGCCAGGGCGCCGGTGCCAGGCCGGGTCGAGGTCGTCCCGCAGCCAGACCCGCAGGGCCGCGCGGTACGCGGTCAGCGGGGTCTCGGCGGCGGGGCGCTCGGCCAGGGCCGCGTTGATCCGGGCGAAGTCGGCCCGCAGGCAGTCCAGTACGGCGTCCTCCCGGGAGGGGAAGTACCGGCTGAAGGTGCGCCGGGAGACGTCGGCCAGGTCGGTGACGTCCTCCACGGAGACGGCGGCCAGACCCCGCTCCAGGACCAGCCGCAGGGCCGCGGCGGCCAGCGACTCCCGGGTTCGGCGTGCCTTGCGTTCGCGCCGGCCCTCGGGGGCCGCTCCCGCTGCCTCTTCGATGCTCACGTCGTCCACCGTACACCCGGAAATGTCCCACTGGGACATGAGTCCCGGCGAGACATTCGACAGGTCAGCTCGGTTCGGGATGGAACCGGTGCAGGCCCTTGCGGTCGTAGTAGGTGGTCATCGCGAAGCCGAAGACCAGGGCCGCGACCGTGCCGATCGCGATCATCACCCAGGCTCGCGCCAGCCCGGCGTCGGCCTGCGCGTCGAAGTAGAGGATGGCCCGGACGCCGTCGCTGAGCTGGCGCATCGGCTCGAACACCGCCAGCCCCCGGTAGAAGGTCGGCAGCGCCTGGAGCGGGATGGTCGCCCCGGAGGACGGCAGCGACAGGGCGATGAAGACGAACATGCTGATCAGCTGCCCGATCCCGCCGAACGCGGCGATCAGTGCCTGCGCGCCGAGCCCGACCGCCGCGCTGGCGCAGACCGAGAAGACCCAGAGCAGCGGCAGGTGCGAGGCGTCCATCCCGAGCACCACCACGGTCGCCAGCATCACCAGACTGGAGGTCAGCACCGAGAGGCAGACGGACATCACGCAGGTGACGGTCAGCGTCTGGGTGCGGCTGATCGGCACCAGCGGGTGCTGCATCCGCAGCGGCCCCAGCTCGCTGGCCGCGTAGCCGAGCGCAACGTCCACACCGTTGCTGATCACGTTGGCGCCCAGGAAGCCGGCCAGCACGAGGAGCAGCGTGTAGTAGAACGCCGTCAGGCCCAGCCCGCTGTGCGGGCCGATGGGGTGGCCGACCTTGACCTCGACGGCCGCCGGGTCGGCCAGCTGGAGCAGCGTCGCGTTGATCGCCGCACCCCCGCCGGCCGCCGGCTGGGCCTGCGCCTGCGCCTGCGCCGTGAGGGTCTTGCCGAGCTGCGTCGAGGCCTGTTGCGCGGCCGCCTGGGTGATCGAGGAGGCCAGCGAGGACGCGAGACTGCCCACCCCGGGGTTGGTCAGCACCGTCAGCGTGGGCCGCGGCGGCATCGGCTGCGCGGGCGCGCCCAGCGCGGCCACGGCGGCGGTGAAGCCGGCCGGGACCTCCAGCGCGCCCGCGAGCTTGCCCGAGGCCAGCTGGTCGTCGGCGGCGGCCTGGTCGAGCAGCCGCCAGGAGACCTGCCCCTGCGGATCCGGCGCGGCCGCGATGCCGGCCGTGATCTGCGCGCCGAGGTTCTGCGGCTGGCCCGCCACGACGGCCCCCTGGTCGGCGTTGACCAGGCCGATCGGCAACCGGTGCAGGTCCGCCCGGGGGTTGATGATGCCGCCCAGGTAGAGCAGCGACAGCAGGAAGGCCACCGTGCCGACGATGACGGTCGGGACCATCCAGACCTTGGGGTTGCGGAGCACCTGCCAGGCCCGTACCCGTACCACCGCCACCCCGCCCTCGGGCCGCTTCGAAGTCATGGCTCTCCCGTGCGCGTCGTCCGGTCGTCCCGCCCCCGCCAGAAGGTAGCGGCCGACCTCCGTCCGACCGGCGCGCCTCGCCCGAACAGCCCGCAGGCCGACCCGGTCGGCAGCGTCCGGACCGGGTCGGAGGCGGGACCTCCGGTCCCGCCCTGGCGCACTGACTAAGCGCTTGCTTAGAATCTCCCTCGTCGCGGGAGGTCCGCCGTACCGCGCTCCAGCTCAGTCCAGCCACCGGGAGCCGCCATGTTGTCCGCAGAGAACCGCCAGATCCGCCTCGCCCGCCGGCCGGTGGGCGAGATCGGCCCCGAGGACTGGGAACACGTCACCGAGCCGGCCGCGGCGCCGGGCGAGGGCCGGTTCGCCGGCCGCACCCGCTACCTCTCGCTGGACCCGGCGATGCGCGGCTGGCTGGACGACCGCCCCTCCTACCTGCCGCCGGTCGGGATCGGCGAGGTGATGCGGGCCGGGTCGGTCGTCGAGGTCACCGAGTCCAACCACCCCGGCTTCGCCATCGGCGACCTGGTCGCGGGCCTCTTCGGCGTCCAGGAGCACGTGGTCTCCGACGGGAAGGGCGCCGTGCGGATCGACCCCGCGCTCGCCTCGCCGTCGACCTTCCTCGGCGCGCTCGGCAGCCCGGGCATGACGGCGTACTTCGGCCTGCTGGACGTCGGCGCGCTGAAGGAGGGCGAGACGGTGGTGGTCTCCGGCGCCGCGGGCGCCGTGGGCAGCATGGTCGGCCAGATCGCCAAGGCGAAGGGCTGCCGGGTCGTCGGCATCGCCGGCGGCGCCGAGAAGTGCGCCGTGCTGACGGACGAGCTCGGCTTCGACGCGGCGGTCGACTACCGCGCCGGGAACGTCCGGAAGGCGCTGCGCGCCCTGGTGCCGGACGGCATCGACGTGTACTTCGACAACGTCGGCGGGGAGATCCTGGACGCCGCCCTGGCCTGCCTGGCGATGCGCGCCCGGGTGGTCGTCTGCGGCGCGATCAGCCAGTACAACGCCACCGACGTCCAGGGGCCGTCGAACTACCTGTCGCTGCTGGTGCGCCGGGCCCGGATGGAGGGCTTCGTGGTGTTCGACTACGCGCCGCGCTACAAGGAGGCCGCGCGGGAACTCGGCGGCTGGATCGCCGAGGGGCGGATCAAGGTGCTGGAGCACGTGGTCCGGGGCACGGTGGACGACTTCCCGCAGACCCTGCAGATGCTCTTCCGGGGCGAGAACACCGGCAAGCTGGTGCTCGAACTCGTCTGACCGGCCTGGGCGGCGCGGCGGCGATGAGGGCCGGCGCGGCTGCTCGGCGGGCGGCGGCGAGGGCCTCGGACCGCAGTGGCGCGACGGCAGTGAGAGCCTCGGACCGCGGCGCGACGGGCGGCGGCGCGGCGGGCGCTCAGACGGTGAGCGGGCCGTCGGACGGCGAGACCGGTGCGGGCAGTTCGGTGCGCCCGCGCAGGTGGCGGTCGACGGCGGCCGCCACCGCCCGGCCCTCGGCGATCGCCCAGACGATCAGCGACTGGCCGCGCCCGGCGTCGCCCGCGACGAACACGCCGTCCGCCCCGCCTGCGAACTCCTCGTCGCGGACGAGGGTGCCCCGCGGGCCGACGGCGAGGCCGAGTTGGCCGACCAGCCCGCCGTCCCGGCCGGGCCCGGAGAAGCCGGCGCCGGGGAAGCCCGGGCCGGCGAAGCCGAGGGCCAGCAGGGCGAGGTCCGCCGGGAGGGTGCGTTCCGTCCCGGGCCGGGGGCTGCGGTCGCGCCGCCGCGCCTCGGCGAAGCGGACGGCCGCCAGCCGCCCGTCCGGGCCCGCCTCGAACCCCACCGTGGCTGCCGCGAACACCCGGGGCTCGGCGGCCGGGCCGCCGGCCTCCTCGTGCGAGGTGGTCACCCGGTAGACCTTGGGGTGCACGGGCCAGGGCTGGCCGGAGGCGCGGCGCCCGGGCGGGCGGGGGTTGATGTCGAACTGGGTGACCGTCGCGGCCCGCTGGCGCAGCGCGGTGCCCAGGCAGTCGGCGGCGGTGTCGCCGCCGCCGACGATCACTACGTGGCGGCCCTCGGCGGAGACCGGCGAGACGGGGTAGTCGCCCTCGTCGACCCGGTTGGCGAGGGTCAGGTAGCTGATGGCCTGGTGCACGCCGGCCAGCTCGCGGCCGGGTACCGGGAGGTCGCGGCAGCGGGTCGCGCCGACCGCGACCACCAGGGCGTCGCTGCGGGCGCGCAGTTCGTCGGCGGGCAGGTCGTGGCCGACCGCGACGCCGGTGCGGAAGACCGTTCCCTCGGCCCGCATCTGGTCGATCCGCCGGTCCAGCCGGTGCTTCTCCAGCCGGAACGCCGGGATGCCGTAGCGCAGCAGGCCGCCGATCCGGTCGGCGCGTTCGTAGACGGTCGTGGTGTGGCCGGCCCGGGTCAGCTGCTGGGCGGCGGCCAGCCCGGCGGGGCCCGAGCCGACCACGGCCACCCGCAGGCCGGTCAGCCGCTCGGGCGGCTGCGGCAGGTCGTAGCCGCTCTCCAGCGCCCGGTCGGCGATCGCCAGCTCGATGTTCTTGATCGTCACGGCCTCCGCGTCGATCGCCAGTACGCAGGCGCTCTCGCACGGGGCGGGGCAGAGCCGGCCGGTGAACTCGGGGAAGTTGTTGGTGGCCAGCAGACGCGCGGCGGCCGCGCGCCAGTCGTCGTGGGCGACCAGGGTGTTCCAGTCCGGGACGAGGTTGCCGAGCGGGCAGGCGTGGTGGCAGAAGGGCAGACCGCAGTCCATGCAGCGGGCGGCCTGGTCACCGGCGACCGGCAGCGTCGCACCCTCCCGGTAGACCTCGCGCCAGTCCCCCAGCCGCTCCTGCGGGTCCCGGCGCTCACGGGGGCGCCGGGGCGTGGTGAAGAAGGCCATGCGGTCGGCCAGGGGATCAGCCATCGCGGTCTCCGGCGGGGCGTGCCATCGCGGGGCGGTGGCGCCACCGTCCCGCGCCCCGACGGGCGCGCGACCGCACTGCGCACCACCGTGTGGCCACCGTACGCCCGCGAACCGCCCGGCGACAGCGGCCGGCCGTCGCCAGGGCGCCTCGGTCGGCCATGCTCGGGCGCCGGGTGGCCGGAAGTGAACGTTCCGGTCCGAATTGACGGCGTACCGTCGTATGGTCTTAGCGCCGTGAGCGGTCGAACCCCTTGATCCCGCCGACGGCGCCGCCCTAGGATCCAAATGAAATGTCACATGGCAATGGAGCCGTCGTGGGGGATCACACCGTTCCGAGCCGGGGTACCGCCACGAGCGCCCTGCCCAGGCCGTTCTACCGGCTCGCCGTCGGGGACGCCGTCTCCAGCTACGGCAGCCAGCTCAACATGGTCGCGCTCAGCCTCTTCGCCTACGAGGCCGCGGGCAACGCCCTCGGCACCGCCGGGTACCTGACGCTGCGTCTGCTCGGCGGCTTCGGCGCCGGCGTGCTCGCCGGGCGCGTCGTCGCCCGCGTCGACCGCCGGCTGCTGATGGTCGGCTGCGCCTTCACCCAGGCCACCGGCCTGGTGGCGCTCGCGATCGTCCCCGACCACCTGCGGATCCCGGTGCTCTACCCGCTGGCTCTGCTCTTCGGCGCGGCCGGCACGCTCAGCGCCGTCGCGCTGCGCAGCAGCGTGCCCGAGATGGTCGGCCCGGAGCACCGGGCCCGCGCCAACGGGGTGCTGGTGACGGGGCGTTCGACGGCGATGGTGCTCGGGTTCGCCTCGGCCGGCGTGCTGGTGGCCTGGGCCGGGTTCCAGGCCGCGCTGCTCACCGACGCCGCCAGCTTCGTCGTGTTCGGCACGGTCGTGCTGCGACTGCCGCTGCGCACCCGGGCCGAGCGCGACGGAGCGACGGAGCGCCCGGCGGCCGAGCCGGGCGGGCGGTTCGCCGGGCTGGTGCTGCTGCGCACCCTGCCGGTGATCGGCGCGATGGTCGCCATCCGGCTGGTCGACGCCTTCGGCTCGGCCGCGCACAACATCGGCCTGCCGGTGTTCGCGACCCGGACGTCCCCGGAGAACCCGGCCGCCGTGCTGGGCCTGTTCTGGGCCACCTGGGCGGTCGGCAGCCTGGGCGCCCACCAGCTGGTCTCCCGACTGCTCGTCAAACGCGGCCGGGAGCCGGGCGAGCGGGCCTTCGCGGTCGGCACCGCGCTGATGTCCTCCTGCTTCATCCTCGCCTTCACCGGGCTGCCGACCCCGCTCTTCCTCGTCGTCGCGCTCGGCGCCGGGCTCGCCGACGGCTTCACCGAGATCTCCTACACCACCCGGATCCAGGCCGTCGACGACGACCGGCGCGGCCAGGCGTTCGGGCTGGTGGCGAGCGCCGAGAGCCTCGGCATGGGCGTCGGGATGCTGCTCAGCGCCGGGCTGATGGAGCGGTTCAGCCCGCTCACGGTGGTCGGCTTCTCGCACGCCGTGCCGATCGCGCTGGCCGCCGGGTTCCTGCTGATGGTGGGGGTCGGCGCCCGTCGGCGGCGCGCGCCCGCCGCGCGGCCCGTCCCCGCCGACCACTAGCCGCGTACCGGCCCTCCCCCACCGGGCGGCCGAGCCCCGGGCGACCGCCCGCGGTACCCGCCCGACCGCCGTACCGGCCGCCGCGGCCGCCGCGGCCGCCGCCCGCCGTACCGCGCCCCGCCCGCCCTTGTCGCAGAGCCCAGGAAGGTACGACCCGCATGAGCGTCCCCGGCCCCGACCGCCCCAGAGCCGACGTGGTGGAGGGCCGGCTGCTGCGCCACCCCGGCCTGGCCGACTGCGCCCTCGTCCCCGGCGGTTCCCCGGGTGGCGCCGAGCCGATCGTCTACCTGGTGCCGGCCGACGACCGGGACCACGCGGGACTGCGCCGCTGGGCCGCCGCCCACCTGCTGGAGGACGCCCCCGACGCGGAGATCCGCCTGGTCGACGGCATCCCCCGGACCGCCGAAGGGGCGGCCGACGCCGCCGCCCTGGCCGCCGCCCGCGACCCGCGCGAGCACCCCCGCCCCGCCCGCCGGCACCTGAGCGAACTCATCGGCCGCTGGCGCCCGTTCGGCGCCGCCGCGCCGGCCGCACCGGAGCCGCCGGCGGAGCCCGAGCCCGCGCCCGCGGCCGGCGAGCCCGCCGTCGCCGTCGGACCCGCCCTGACGGCGCTGCCCGACGGCCCCGCCGACCTGCCCGACGCGCTGCTGCGCGCCGCCCGGCTGCACCCCGAACGCGGCCTGCACCTGGTGCGCGCCGACGGCGGCGCCACCACCCTGCGCTACCCCGAGCTGCTGGACCGGGCGCTGCGCGTGCTCGGCACCCTCACCGCGGCGGGCCTCGGCCCGGGCGACCGCGCGATCCTCCAAGTCCCGGACCTGGAGCACTACTTCCCCGCGCTCTGGGCCTGCCTGCTGGGCGGCGTCCTGCCCGTCACGGTGGCCCGCCCGCCGGGCTACGACCGCCCGGGCCCCGTCCTGGAGAAGCTGGTCAACGCCTGGGAGACGCTGGAGCACCCGCCGGTGCTGGCCGCCGGTGAGGCCGTCGCCGGGCTCGCGGGCATCGGCCGGCTCGACCCGCGGGCCGCCGGTCTGCGGGTGATCCCGGTCGACCGCTCCGCCGCGCAGCCGCCCGCCGCGCCGCACGGCGCCGGCGGCGATGTCGCGATCCTCCAGCTGTCCTCCGGCTCCACCGGGCGCTCCAAGGCGATCCGGATCAGCCACCGCGGCATCCTGGAGTACGTGGCGGGCGCCTGCGAGCAGGGCTTCGCGCCCGGCGACCCGACCGTCAACTGGCTGCCGCTCGACCATGTCGCGGGCCTGCTGATGTTCCACCTGCGGGACGTCGTGGCGGCCTGCGACCAGACCCACATCCCCACCGAACTCGTCCTCGCCGACCCGCTGTTGTGGCTGGACACGCTGGAACGCCGGGGCGCCGCGCACTCCTGGTCGCCGAACTTCGGCTACCGCCTGGTCGCCGAGGCGCTGCGGGCCGCCCCCGAGCGGCGCTGGGACCTCTCGGCCGTCAAGTCCCTGATCAACGCGGGCGAGCAGTGCACCGAGGGCGTCGCCGAGGAGTTCCTGGCCAGGCTGGCCCCCTCCGGGCTGCGGCCCGACCACCTGCTGCTCGCCTGGGGCATGGCCGAGACCTGCACCGTCATCACCTACAAGCGCTACGGCGAACCCGGCGCCGTCCAGGTCCTGGCCACCGACTCGCTGACCGGAGCGCTGCGGCCGCTGCCGGAGGGCTCGGACGAGGCGGCCACCCGTTTCCTCTCGATGGGCCGCCCGGCCGCCGGCGCGCGGCTGCGGGTCGCCGACGACCGGGGCGCCGTCCTGCCCGAGCTGCGGATCGGACGGCTCCAGGTCTCCTCCGGCCGGGTCACTCCCGGCTACCTGAACAACCCGCGGGCGGACCGCGAATCCGCCACCGCCGACGGCTGGTTCGACACCGGGGACCTCGCCTACCTGCGCGACGGGGAGGTGATCCTCACCGGTCGGCGCAAGGAGATCATCATCATCAACGGCGTCCACCACTTCTGCCACGACCTGGAGGACGTGGTGTCCGCCGTCGACGGGGTGCTCTCCGGTCACGTCGCCGCGTGCGGGGTGCCCGACGAGCGCAGCGGCAGCGAGCAGTTGGCGGTCTTCTTCGTGGCCACCCCGGAGGCGGGCGAGCCGCACCGGACGGCGGGCGCCGTACGGGCCGCGCTGGCCGAGCGGTTCGGGCTGTCGGCCGCGCTGGTGCTGCCCGTCCCGGCCGCCGACTTCCCCCGCACCACCAGCGGCAAGATCCAGCGCACCGCGATCCGCGCCCGGCTGCTGGACGGCGGCCTGGACGCGCTGATCACCCGCCTCGACCTCGCCGAGGGCAACGCCCGCACCGTGCCGGACGTCGTCCGCCGTGCGGCCTGGGAGCCCCGGCCCGCGCCGGACGCCGCGCCGGTGCCACCGCCGGGGACCGTCCTGCTGCTCGGGCCGGTCGGACCGGGCACGCTGTCGGACGCACTCGCCGCCGTGCTGCCGGACACCGTCCAGGCGTCCCAGGCCGAGTCATTCGCCCGGCTGGGCGACGGCTACGCGCTCGACCAGCGGCGGGCCGGGAGCTGGCCGCGGCTGCTGGACGAGCTGGAGGCGGCCGGCCGCCGCCCGCACCGGGTGCTGCACCTGTGGGCGCAGGTTGCCGAGCCGGACGAGGTGCTGTGCGGCGAGGCCCTGCTCGGACTGACCCGGGCGCTGGCCCACCGGTACGGCGGTGGGCCGGACGGGGTCGAACTCGTCACTGTCAGCGCCGGGTTGCACGCCCTCGCCGACGGCGAGCTGCCGCGGCCGGTCGCCGCGCCGACCGCGGCCTGACCGCCGGGGCCCGGGCCGAGCGGTTGCTCGCCGGGGCCCGCCACCTCGACCTGCCCGCCGACGCCCCGGCGGACCCGCGGGCCGTGCTGGCCTTCCTCGCCGACCCGCGGCGCGAGCCCGAGGCCGCCTGGCGCGACGGGCGCCCCTACGTACCCCGGCTCGGCCCGCTCGCCCCGCTCACCGCGCCGGAGGCCGCCGCCGCACCGGCCTGCACGCTGCTCTCCCCCGGGGCCCGCTGGCTGGTGACCGGCGGGCTGGGCGGCCTCGCCGGGGAACTGCTCCCGGAACTGCTCCGCAGGTACGGCCCGCACCTGCTGCTGGTCGGGCGCACCGACCCGGCCGCGGGTGGTCCGGCGGCGGCCGCGCGCCGCGCCGCGCTGGAGCGCCTGGTGCGGGCCGGCGGCCGGGTCGAGTACCGGACGGCCGACCTGACGGACCGCCGGGCCCTGGCGGCCGCCGTCGCCGAGGCCGAACAGGCCTGGGGCGCGCCGCTGGAGGGCGTCCTGCACCTGGCCGGCGAGTACCGGATCGGCCTGCTGGAGGAGCTCGGACCCGAGCGGTGGCAGGAGGCCGTCCGGGCCAAGACCGCGGGCACCGACGCGCTGGCCGAGCTGGTGGCGGCCCGCCCCGGTGCCCAGTTCGTCGGCTACTCCTCGATGATCGGGTTCCAGGAGGCGGTCGGCTCGGCGGGGTACGCGGCGGCCAACCGCTCCCTGGAGGCGGCGGTCGAGCGGCTGCGCCGGGAGCACCGGGTCGCGGCCTGGACGGTCTCCTGGGGCCTGTGGCGGGGTGTCGGGATGAACCGGGAGGCCTCCCACGACGCGGCCGCCGCCGAGCGCGGGATCGCCGTGCTCGACGCCGCCGAGGGCCGGCGGCTGGCCACCGCGCTGCTCGCGGCCCCGCCCGGTCACTACTACGCCGGTCCCGACAGCACCCGCCCCGCCGCCCGGCGCCGACTGCTGGCGGCTGAGCCGCGGCTGGTCGCCGACGCCCCGGAGCCGCGCGCCGCCGGTCCGGCGCGCCCGGTGGTGGCGGCGCCCGCCCCGGCCGAGCTGCGCCGCGCCGTGCTGGACACCTTCGAGGCCGTCCTCGGCGAACCGGTCGACCCCGGCCGACCCTTCCACGAACTCGGCCTCGGATCGGTGCAGCTGATGCGAGTCCAGGCCGCGCTGGCGGCGGGCCCGGCGCCCGGGCTGGAGCCGACCGCGCTGTTCCGGCACCCCACCGTGGACGCGCTGGCGGCCCGGCTGGCCGGCGGTGCGCCGGAGCCGGCACCGACCTCCACCGCGCCCGCGCCGGAGGTGCCCGCCGACCGGCGGGTGGCGGTGATCGGCCTGGCACTGCGGCTGCCCGGCGCGGACACCCCCGAGGAGTACTGGCGCAACATCGTCGACGGCGTGGTCAGCACCACCCGGTACACCCCCGAACAGCTCGCCGCCGCCGGCATCCGCGCCGAGGAGTACAGCCACCCCGACTTCGTCCCGGTCACCGCGCCGATCGCCGACATCGGCCACTTCGACGCCGAGGCCTTCGGCATCAGCGCCGCCGAGGCCGCCCTGATGGACCCCCAGCAGCGGCTGCTGCTGGAGACCTGTGCCCGGGCCCTGGACGACGGCGGCTACGGCGACACCGCGCCGGACACCCGGGTCGGGGTCTTCGCCGGCACCGGCATGACGCTGTACTCGCTGCGCGGCTACCTCCAGCACGCCATCGGCACGGCCGCCGACCCGGCCCGGCCGGTCGAGGCGCTGCAGGTGGCGATCGGCAACCAGGCCGACTTCGCGGCTACCCGGGTCGCCTACCGGCTCGGCCTCACCGGGCCCGCCGTCGGCGTGCAGACCGCCTGCTCCACCTCGCTGGTCGCCGTCCACCTGGCCGTCCAGTCGCTGCTGACCGGTGACAGCGACCTCGCCCTCGCGGGCGCCGCCGCCCTGCACGTCCCGCAGGCCGCCGGCTACCGCTACCAGGAGGGCTCGATCCTGGCGCCCGACGGCGTCTGCCGGGCCTTCGACGAGCGGGCCGCCGGAACGGTGGGCGGCAACGGCGTCGCCGCCGTCCTGCTCAAGCGCCTCGACCGGGCGCTGGCCGACGGCGACACCGTGCACGCGGTGATCCTCGGCTCCGCCGTCAACAACGACGGTGCGGGCAAGGTCGGTTACACCGCGCCCGGCCTGGACGGCCAGGCCGCCGTGGTCGGCCGGGCACTGGACGTGGCGGGCGTGCCGGCCGACAGCATCGGCTACGTCGAGGCGCACGGCACCGGCACCCCGCTCGGCGACCCGATCGAGGTCCAGGCCCTCACCCGTGCCTACCGGGCCCGTACCGGGGCGGTCGGCTTCTGCGCCCTCGGCTCGGTCAAGCCGAACATCGGCCACCTGGACACCTGCGCCGGGATGGCGGGTCTGATCAAGGCCGTCCTCGCGCTGCGCCACCGGGCGATCCCGCCGGTGACCCACCTGACCAGGCCCAATCCGGCTCTCGGGCTGGCCGGCAGCCCCTTCACGCTCCCGACCGAGGAATCGCACTGGCCCACCGGGGATGCCCCGCGCCGGGCCGGGGTCAGCGCGCTGGGCGTCGGCGGCACCAACGCCCACCTGATCCTGGAGGAGGCACCGGCCGGCGCCCCCGCGGACGCCCCCACCGCCCCCGACAGCGAACCGCCGGTCGCCCTGCTGCCGCTGTCGGCCCGCAGCCCGCAGGCGCTCACCGACCTCGCGGCCACCGTGCTCGACCGGCTGCGCGCCGAACACCCGCCCCGCCCGGCCGACCTGCTGCTCACCCTCGGCGCGGGCCGCCGCCCGCTGCGCCACCGGCTCGCCGTCACCGGCACCGGGCCCGCCGAACTCGCCGACGCGCTCGCCGGGTTCGCCGCCGGGCGGCCCTCCGGCCCGGCGCACTCGGCGCGGGACGCCGGGCGCGGCACACCGGCCCCCGTCCTGCTCTACACCGGACAGGGCGCGCAGTACCGGGGCATGGCCGCCGGGCTGTACCGGGCGTACCCGGTGTTCCGGGAGGTGCTGGACACCTGTGACCGGCTGCACCGCGAGACCTGGGGGGAGTCGCTGCTGCCCCTGCTGCTGGAGCCCGATCCCGACGGCGAGGAGCAGCCGTGGACCACCGAGGCCGCGCAGCCCGCGCTGTTCGCGGTGCAGGCCGCGTACACCGCGCTCTGGGAGGAGTTCGGGCTGCGGCCGGCGGCGGTGGCGGGGCACAGCGCGGGCGAGTACGCGGCGGCCTACGCGGCCGGGGCCTTCTCACTGGCCGACGGCCTCTTCCTGGCCGGGGTGCGCGGGCGGCTGATGCACCGTTCGACGGAGCCGGGGGCGATGACGGTGGCCACCGCGTCCGCCGAACGCCTCGGCGCGCTCGCCGAGTGGCTGCCCGGGGTGGACCTGGCCGTGGTGAACGGCGCCGGGCAGTGCGTCCTGGCCGGGCGGCCCGGGGACATCGCGGGAGCGGAGGCGGTGCTCGCCCTGGAGGGTGTCGGAACCGAACGGCTCACCGCCGACCGGGCGTTCCACTCCCGGCTGATGGAGCCGATGCTGGAGGCGTTCCGGCGCCGGCTGGAGCAGATCACCCTCCGGCCGCTGCGGGTCCCGCTGGTGAGCAATCTGGACGGCGTGCCGCTGGCACCGGGCACGGTGCCCGGCCCCGACCACTTCGTCCGCCAGACCCGGGAGACCGCGCGCTTCGACCGGGTGCTCGCGACGCTCGACGGGCTCGGCCACGGGCTCTTCCTGGAGGTCGGTCCGCACCACACCCTGAGCGGGCTGGGCCGGCGCGAACTCGCGGGGGCGGTGTTCGTGCCGAGCGGACGCCGCGGTCGCCGCACGGAGCGCCAACTGCTCACCGCACTGGGCACGCTGTGGACCCACGGGGTGCCGGTGGACTGGGCGGCGGCCGCCGCCGCCCGGCGGTGGCCGGACGGGCCCGCGCGGCGCGTCCCGCTGCCGGGCCGACCGTTCCACCGTACCTACCACTGGTTCACCGCGCCCGGCGCCGAAGACACGGCCGACGCCTCGACCGCATCGCCGCCCGCGACCGCGGCCCGGCCCGTACCGGCGCCGGGGCCCGCACCGCTGTCGGGTTCCGTACCGCTGACCGTGGTCGGGGCCCGTCCGGGGCCGGCGGCCCCGCCCGTAGCCGAACGCACCGTCCTGGAGGAGCCCGTCATGACCGACACCCCCGCGCCGGACCCGCTGGAGCAGGCGGCCGCCCTGGTCCTTGGCCGGGTCGTCGCGCAGACCGCGCGTCAGCTCGGCGTGGCGGAGGAGGCGGTGGGCGCCGAGGAGCCCTTCTTCGACCTCGGGGCCGACTCGCTGTCGATGATCAACATGATCCGGGACCTGGAGCGCGCCTTCGGGGTGCGGGTCCCGATGCGCGAGCTGTTCGAGGACGCGGACACCCCGGCGCGGCTGGCCGGACTGATCGCCGGGCGGATGAGCGCCGAGGCGCTGGCCGGCCTGGTGCCCGCGCCGACGGCGGCGGCTCCGGAAGCGGTGCCCGCGCCGGTACCGGAGCCCCTGGCGGTGGCACCGGCCGCGCCCGCGCCGACGCCCGGACAGTCGGCGCCCACCCCGGCCCCCGCCACCCCGGCCCCCGTCGCTGCGGCTCCCGTCACCCCGTCCCCCGTCGCTGCGGCACCCGTCGCTGTGGCTCCCGTCACCCCGGTGGCGGCCGCCGCTCCCGACGGGGCCGGCGCGGTGATCGAACGCCAGCTCGCCCTGATGGGCCGGTTCTCCCGGCTGATGGCCGACCAGCTCGCCCTGCTCGCCGGCTCCCCCGCCACGCCCGCCACGCCCGCCACGCCGACCGTGCCCGCCTTGCCCACCGCCGCAGCCGCCGCAGCCGCCGCAGCCGCCGCCGTCACGGTCGCACCGGGACTCCCCGCCACACCGGCCCAGCCGGCCACCCAATCGCAAGCACAGGTGCACGGCCCGCGCGTCACGGTCGCCCGGGACTCCGGGATGGCCGGGGGCGGCCTGACCGGCGAACAGCGCCGCCACCTCGACGAGTTGGTCGAACGCTTCACCGCCCGCACCGCCGCCTCCAAGGCGCTCACCCAGCGCCACCGCCGGGTGCTCGCGGACAGCCGGGCCGTGGTCGGCTTCCGCTCGGCCACCAAGGAGATGCTCTACCCGCTCGCCGCCCGCCGGGCGCAGGGCTCCCGGCTGGAGGACGTCGACGGCAACTCCTACGTCGACATCACGATGGGTTTCGGCGTGCTGCTCTTCGGCCACGAGCCCGCCTTCGTCCAGGAGGCCGTCCGCGAGCACCTGGCCGGCGGTCTGCGGCTGGGTCCGCGCGGCGCGGAGACCGGCGAGGCCGCCGAACTGCTCGCGGAGCTGACCGGCACCGAGCGGGTCGCGTTCGCCAACTCCGGGACGGAGGCCAACGCGGGGGCGATCCGGCTGGCCCGGGCGTACACCGGGCGGGACACCATCGTGATGTTCGAGGGCTCGTACCACGGGCACTTCGACCACACGCTGGGCCGCCCGGTGGGCCACGGGGCCGAGCGCGAGACGGTCCCGGTGTCGATCGGCATCCCCGGCAGCGCGGTCGCCGACCTGGTCGTGCTGCCGTACGGGGAGCCGGAGAGCCTGCGGGTCATCGACGAGCTGGGTGACCGGATCGCCGCCGTGCTCGTCGAACCGGTGCAGAGCCGCCACCCCTCCCGCCAGCCCGCCGAGTTCGTCCGCGGGCTGCGCGAGCTGACCGCCCGCCGCGGCATCGTGCTGATCTTCGACGAGATGCTCACCGGCTTCCGGCCGCACCTGCGCGGCGCCCGCGGGTTCTGGGGCGTGGAGCCCGACCTCTCGACGTACGGCAAGGTCCTCGGCGGCGGCTTCCCGATCGGCGCCATCGCCGGGCGGGCGGCCGTGATGGACGGCATCGACGGCGGCTTCTGGCAGTACGGGGACGCCAGCCACCCGCCGAACGACACCACCTTCTTCGGCGGCACCTACATCCAGCACCCGCTGTCGATGGCCGCCTGCCGTGCCGTGCTGCGGCACTTCAAGGAGCAGGGGCCGGGCCTCCAGGAGCGGCTGAACGCCCGGACCGGGGAGCTGGCGACCACCCTCAACGGCTTCTTCGAGGAGGAGGAGTTCCCGCTCCGGCTGGCGCACTTCGGCTCGCTCTTCCGCTTCGAGCCGCGTGCCGACATGGAGCTGCTCTTCCACCACCTGCTGGTGAAGGGGGTCTACGTCTGGGAGTGGCGCAACTTCTTCCTCTCCACCGCGCACTCCGACGGCGACGTGGAGTTCGTGGCCGACGCCGTCCGCTCCTCCCTGCGGGACATGCGGCGCGGCGGCTTCTTCCCCTCGACGCGCGGGGTGGCCGTGCCGTCCGTACCCGCCCCGCGCCTCGAACTGCCCGCGCCCACCCCCGTCCCCGCGCCCGTCCCTGCGCCCGTCCCCGTCCCCGCGCCCGCCGGTGACCCGGACCGCGAGGTCGACTTCAGCCTCTCCTTCTTCGGCGACTACCCGCTCGACACCCGGCCCGAGGACCGCTACCGGATCGTCCTGGAGAGCGCCCGGTTCGCCGACCGCAACGGCTTCCACGCCGTCTGGCTGCCCGAGCGGCACTTCCACTCCTTCGGCGGCATCTTCCCCAACCCCTCGGTGCTGGCCGCCGCGCTGGCCCGGGAGACCGAGCGCGTCCGACTGAACGCGGGCTGCGCCGTGCTGCCGCTGCACCACCCCGTCCGGGTCGCCGAGGAGTGGTCGGTGGTCGACAACCTGTCCGGTGGGCGGGTCGGCCTGGGCTGCGCCAGCGGCTGGCACCCCAACGACTTCCTGTTCTTCCCCGACCGCTACGGCACCCACAAGGAGCTGATGCACCGGCAGGTCGACACCATCCGGGCGCTGTGGCGCGGCGAGCCCTACCGGGGCCGCAACGGCAGCGGCGAGGAGATCGAGGTGCACCTGCACCCGCGCCCGCTCCAGGAGCTGCCGCCGATGTACACGGCGATCGTCGGCAACCCGGACAGCTTCCGCGAGGCCGCCCGCCACGACCTCGGCGTGATCACCAACCTGATGACCCAGAGCGTCGAGGAGCTGGCCGCCAACGTCGCCCTCTACCGGCGCACCCGGGCCGAGCACGGCCTGGACCCCGAGGCCGGGCGCGTGGTGGTGCTGGTGCACAGCTACCTCGGCGCCGACCTCGCCACCGCCCGCGAGCAGGCCTACCGCCCGTTCTGCGGCTACCTGCGCTCCTCGCTCTCGCTCTTCGGGCAGGTCGCCAACAGCCTCGGCCTCACCCTGGACTACGAGAACACCCCGGAGGAAGACCTGGAGTTCGTCCTGGAGCGCGCGTACGAGCGGTACTGCGCCTCGCGCGCGCTGATCGGCACCCCGGAGAGCGTGCGGACCGTCCTGGACTCGCTGCGCGCCGCCGGCGCCGACGAGATCGCCGCCTTCGTCGACTTCGGCCTCTCGCCCGAGCAGGTCGCCGCCGGCCTGCCGTACCTGGACGAGCTGCGCCGCACCGCCCAGCGGCCCCGCGAGCGGCGCGCGCCGCTGTCGTACGCCCAGCAGCGGATGTGGTTCCTGCACCGGATGCTGCCCGACAGCTCCCGGTACAACGAGGTCAAGGCCATCGCCCTGGACGGGCCGCTCGACCACCGCGCGCTGGCCGGCGCCCTGCACGCCCTGACCGAACGGCACCCGGCGCTGCGCACCGTCTTCCGCGAGCAGGACGGCGAGCCGTACCAGGTGGTGCTGCCCGCCACCGGTGCGCCGCTCCCGGTCGAGGACGCCCCGCCGGGGCGGGACCGGGAAGGGGCCGTCCGCGCGCTGGTCGCCGAGGAGGGCGCCCACCGCTTCGACCTGGCCACCGGCCCGCTGCTGCGCACCCGGCTGCTGCGTCTGGCCGAGGAGCGCCATGTGCTCGTCCTCGCCATGCACCACATCGTCATCGACACCCTCTCCGCCGTGGTGATCACCCGCGAGCTGGGCGAGCTCTACCGGGCCGCGCAGTCGGGCCGCCGTCCCGAACTGCCGCACCTGCCCACCGACTACGCCGCGTTCGCGGCCCGGGAGCGGGCCCTGGTGGCCGAGGGCGCGCACGCCGCGAGCCTGGCGCACTGGCGCGAGGTCCTCGGCGGCGAGCTGCCGGTGCTGGCGCTGCCCACCGACCGGCCGCGCCCGGCCCTGCCGGACGGCCGGGGCCGCGCCTTCGTCCGCCTGCTCGACGGCGAACTCTCCGCCCGGGTAAGGGAGCTGGCCCGCTCCCGGCGCTCCACCCTGTTCATGGTGCTGCTCACCGCGTTCGCCGGCGTGCTGCACCGCTTCAGCGGCCAGGACGAACTCGTGCTCGGCACCCCCGTCGCCAACCGCGAGGAGGGCACCGAGGACCTGGTCGGCTTCTTCGTCAACACGCTCGCCCTGCGCCTCGACCTGTCCGGGGAGCCCGACTTCGAACGGCTGCTCGCCCGGGTGCGGACCACCGCACTGGATGCCTACGAGCACCAGCGGCTCCCGTTCGAAGTCCTGGTGCAGGAGCTGAACCCGGCCCGCGACACCAGCCGCAACCCGCTCTTCCAGGTGATGGTGGAGTTCGAGAACCACGCACTGTTCGAGCTCGACCTGCCCGGCATCGAGGCCCGGCCGCTGGACGACGTCGTCGACAAGTCCGGCTTCGACCTCACCCTGTTCCTCACCAACCTGCCGGAGGGCATCCGCTGCCACGTCGAGTACGCCACCGCGCTCTTCGACCGGGAGAGCGTCGAGCGCCTGCTGACCGCCTTCGAGCAGCTGCTGGCCGCCGCCGCCGCCGACCCCGCACGCCCGGTGGCCGAGCTGCTGCCCGGCGGCCGCGAGGTGGCCACCCCGGGCCTGCCCGGCACCCCGTCGCTGCGCGAACGGCTGGCCCGCACGGCGGCCGCGCACGCCGACCGCACCGCCGTCCTCACCCCGGACGGCACCCCGGTCACCTACCGCGAGATCACCGACCGGGCCGAGCGGCTGGCGGCGCTGCTGGCCGCCGCCGGGGTCACCGCCGGCACCCCCGTCGCCACCCTGCTGCCGCGCTCCGCCGACCAGGTCGCCGCGCTGCTCGCGGTCGTCCGCCTGGGCGCCGTCCACGTACCGATCGACCCGGTGCACGGCGCCGAGCGCTGCCGGCTGATCGCCGCCGACAGCGGTGCGCCCGTCCTGCTCACCCGCACCGGCACCGACCGGCTCGGCATCGCCCTGCCCGCCGTCCTGGCCGACGACGAGAGCGCGGTGCCGCCGGCACCCGCCGCCGTCGACCCCGATCCCGAGTCACCCGCCTACTGCCTCTACACCTCCGGCACCACCGGCCGGCCCAAGGGCGTCGTGATGCCCTACCGCGGCCTGCGGTCCCTGGTCGACTGGAACACCGACCAGCACGGCCCGCTGCGCACCCTGCAGTACGCCTCCTGCGGGTTCGACGTCTGCGTCCAGGAGACCCTCACCGCCCTCGCCGGCGGCGGCACCCTCGTCCTCGTCGACGAGGCGACCCGCTACGACGCCCGGGCGCTGGCCGACCACCTCCGGCGCACCCGCACCGAACGCATCCACCTCCCGCACACCACCCTGACCGGCCTGCTCGGCGCCCTGGCCGAGGCCCCGGTGCCCGACCTGCGCGAAATCGTCTCCGGCGGCGAGCAACTGCTGCTCACCCCGGCGCTGCGCGCCTTCCTGCGGGCGAACCCGCGGTGCCGGCTGTTCAACCACTACGGGCCGACCGAGACCCATGCGATGACCAGCGTCGAACTCTCCGCCGACGGCCCCGACCACGCCCCGGTCGGCCGCCCCGTCCCCGGCAGCCGCGTCCAGCTGCTCGACCCGCACGGCCGGCCGGTGCCGGAGGGCGCGGTCGGCGAGATCCACGTGCTCGGCGACCAGGTCGGCCTCGGCTACCTGAACCGCCCCGAGGAGACCGCCGCCGCCTTCGTCCGCACCCCGCAGGGCCTGCGCTACCGCACCGGCGACCTCGGCCGGCTGCGGCCCGACGGCACGCTGGAACTCCTCGGCCGGATCGACGAGCAGGTGAAGATCCGCGGCTACCGGATCGAACCCGGGGAGGTGGAGAACGTGCTGCGCGCCGTCCCCGGGGTGCGGCAGGCCGCCGTCGCCGCGCACCACGGCCCGCAGGGCACCGCGCTCGCCGCGTACGTCGTGCTCGCCCCCGAAGCCGCCGAAGCCCCCGAAGACCCCGAGGCTCCGGCAGCTCCGGCAGCTCCCGACGCGGCCGCCGCCCTCGCCCGGGTGCGCGACGAGCTCGCCGACCGGTTGCCCGAGCACATGGTGCCCCGGCTCTGGGCCCGCGTCACCCACGTGCCGCTGACCCGCAACGGCAAGCTGGACCGCGCCGCACTGCCCCCGGCCGTGCCGATCGGCGCCGACGCGGACACCGCCCCCGCCACCGAGCTGGAGCAGCGCCTCCAACGGCTCTGGGCGAAGGAGCTGGACGTCCCCGCCCCGGGCGTGGAGACCTCGTTCTTCGATCTGGGCGGGCACTCGCTGGCCGCCACCCGGCTGCTCAACCTGGTCCGCGAGGAGACCGGCCTGGAGATCGGCATCCTCGACTTCTTCCGCCGGCCCACCATCCGCGGCATGGCCGACCGTGCCCGCGCCGCCGCACCGGCCGAGACCTTCGAGCGAGGGACGCTGTGACCGCCGTGCCCACCGGACCGACCGCGCCCGCCGTGCCCGCGCCGACCGAGGACTGGCAGCGGCTCGTCCGGCTGCTGGACGAGCGGGAGATCGTCCTCTCCACCGAGGGCGGCCGGCTCGACTACCTCGCCCCGCCCGGAGCGATGGACGCCCCGCTCGTCGCCCTCGTGAAGGCCGAACGGCCCCGGCTGCTCGCCACCCTGACCGGCGGCGGCGCCGCCGAGGCCGCCGCACCGGCCGGCATCGCCCAGGCCCGGATGCACCGCAGCCACGGCCGGGTGGCCGACCCGAGCCTGTGGAACATCACCCAGCGGATCACCCTGCGCGGGCCGCTCGACCCCGCCCGACTGCAACGGGCCCTGACCGCGCTGACCGCCCGCCACCGCAGCGTGCGCACCCGGTACGCGCCCTCCGACCTCGGGCTGCTCCAGCAGGTCCTGCCCGCGCCCGACGGCCTGCCGCTGCCGGTCGCCGCGGTGGGCGGCGGCGCGGAGGCGGTGGCCGCCGCCACCCGCGAGGAGGCCGCCACCCCGTTCGACCTCGCCGCCCCGCCCCTGCTCCGGGCCCGGTTGCTCCGGCTGGGCCCCGAGCACCACGTCCTGCTGCTGACGATCCATCACATCGTGCTGGACGGCTGGTCCCTGGCCACCCTGCTGGCCGATCTCGGCACGCTGTACGGGGACCACCGGGCCGACCTGCCCGAGCCGGGATCGATGATCGAACACGCCTGCTGGGAACGGACGGTGGTGACCCGGGAGGCGGTGCGCCGGGCCACCGCCCGGTACGCCGAGCGGCTGGCCGGACTGCCGCTCACGGTGCCGCTGCCCACCGACCGGCCCCGGCCCGAACGGCGCTCCGGGCACGGCGGCGTGCTGCCCTTCACGCTCACCCCCGAGCTCACCGCGGCGCTGAACCGGTGCGCGGCCCGCCGCTCCACCACCCCGGCGGCCGTGGTGCTGGCCGCCGTGGGCGAACTGCTGGGCGAACTCACCGGCGCCGACGAGACCTTGGTGATGCTCTCGACCGCCAACCGGCGGCGCCGGGAGCACGAGCGGCTGGTCGGGCTGCTCACCACCAACCTGCCGGTCCGGCTGCCGAGCCGCGCGCCGGGCGGGTTCGCCGGGCTGGTCGACCGGGCCGGCGAGGCCCTGGCCACCACGCTCGACCAGGCGGACGTCCCGTTCGGCCTGGTCACGGAGGAACTGCGGGCGCTGGGACTGGCGCTCCCGCCGTCCTTCCCCCAGGTACTGCTGGCCGTGCAGACCACCCCGGCGCCGGTCCTGGAGCTGACCGGCCTGGACGTCGTGGTCGAGGACGTCCCGGGCAGCGGCGCCCGCTCGGACCTGCTGCTGATGCTCACCCCCGAGGGGAACGGCCTGACGGGCCTGGCCGAGTACGACGCCGACCTCTTCGACGGGGCCACCGTCCGGGGCTGGCTGGACCGGCTGGTGCGACGGCTGGCCGAGCAGGTGCCGCCGCTGGCGTGACCTTCCCCCGGGTCAGGCCCCCGGAGGCCGACCCCGGAGCCGACCCCCAGCGCCCGTCAGGCGCGCAGGAAGGCCTCCAGGGCGGTCGCCAGCGCCACCGGCACCTCGTGCATCGGGTAGTGCCCGGAGTTGGCCAGGACCTCCAGGTCCGCGTTCGGGTAGTGCGCCAGCCAGGTGCCGCGCATCAACTCCGCGGACAGCGCGAGGTCGTGCTCACCGACGAAGACCTTGACCGGCAGGGTGCTGCCGGCGATCCGCGCCGCGAAGTCCTGGGTGGTCCAGTCGTCGAGGTAGCCGGCGACGGCCTCCGGGCTGGAGCCGGCCACCGAGCGGGCCGTCATCGCGTCCAGCCAGCGGCCGCAGGCGCGGTGCCCGGTCACCAGGTCCAGGATGGCCCGCCGGTTGGCGGGCTGCCGCGGGGCCTGGTGGAACAGGTCGTACGCGTCGCCCTCCAACGGATAGGCGCTCGCGGGCACCGGGGCCAGCCCCACCAGCTTGCGCACCCGGTCCGGCGACTCGGCCAGGACGCGCTGCGCCGCCTTGCCGCCCATCGAGTGCCCGACCACGGAGAAGGTGTCCCAGCCCAGCTGGTCGGTCAGGGCCAGCGCGTCCGAGGCGATCTCCGCCAGGGTGAACTCGCCCTCCACGTCGCGCCGTTCGCCGTAGCCCCGGTAGTCGAGGAAGGCGTAGCCGAAGGCGTCCGGGTCCAGGTGGTCGAGGAACGCGCCCCAACCCGCGCTGGTGCCGAACCAGTCGTGCAGGACGAGCACCTTGTGCTCGCCGGTACCGATGGTGCGGTGACTGATCGTCATGGCGGCGCTCCCGTTCGCGATGGTCTGCCGCTCTCCTCCCCCGGCCCGCCGTTCACCAACCCCACCGGCCACCGACGCCACCGCGCCCGCCCCGGGAGCCGGGGCCGCCCGGCCCCTCGGGGTCCTCAGGCGGGCAGCTGCTGGCGGTAGGCGTCCAGTGCGGGCGCGGTGGTGGTGGCGAGGAACTCCGTGACGGTGTACTCCGCCAGACCGGCCAGGCTGAACGGGTCGGTCCGGACGATCTCCTCGACGACAGCCCGGTCCGGGGCCACGGCGATGATCACGCCGCCGTCGCGGGGCTCCTTGCGGCCCGAGGCGAGGAAGGTCCCGGCCTCGTAGTGCTCCTTCAGCCACTCCACGTGCCGCGGGAGCACGGCGTCGATACGGTCCAGGGGCGCGGTGTAGGTCAACTCCAGAACGAACATGGGTCCAGGCTAGTCCTCCCTCCCGACGGGGTGTCAGCGGGGCGGCGGTCCGGAGATTTTGCCGAACGGTCGACCAACGCGCCCCGCGTCCCGGATAGCGTGCGGGCATCCCCGTGATCACGGGCGCGGCCGGACCGCGCCGGAAGAGGTGTGCCATGAACCGGATCGACGTCCCCGCGACCGCCGCCGCACTGCCCGGGGCCTGGCGCTCGCGCGTCCTCGGCCGGATCGGCACGGCCGCCGTCAAGGTGCTGCGGATGGACGAGCTGCCGCTGGCCGAGGAGCGGCACCCGCACGCCGAGGCGCTGCTCGTCCTGGACGGCCGGCTGGACCTGCTGGTCGCCGGCACTGCCGTCCCGCTCGGCCCCGGGGAGCTGTACGTGGTGGCGGCCGGCGTCCCGCACGCGGTGGCCCCGGGCAGCCGGGGCACGCTGGTGATCGTCGAGGTGGACGACGACGGCGCCGGACCGGCCTGAGCCCGCCGTCCGGACGGCTCGCGCCCCGTTCACGCCGTCAACGGCGCAGGGGACTGCCCGGATACGGGCCGACTGCGGTACAACTGCGCTGATATGACGATTGATCGGAGATATCTGCCATGAGCAAGTCAGCTCTGCCCCGCCGCGGTCTGCTCGTCGGCGCGGCGGCCACGGTCATCGGCTGGAACACCGCCGGCCGCAGCTGGGCCGTCGCCGGCGGCCAGGGCACCCCCACCGACGGCCCGGCCACGGCGGACGCGGTGGCCGCACTGCCCCGGCTGGACGGCAGCCTGGTCACCGACCCCGCCACGCTCACCCGGTTCACCGGTGACTTCGGGCACCTGGTGACCGCCGCGCCCCGGGCCGTACTTCGGCCGGGCTCGGTGCGCGACATCACCGAGGTCGTCGGCTTCGCCCACCGCCACCGGATCCCGGTCGCCATGAACGGCCAGAGCGGCGGCGGCGACCCCGCGGAGCTGGAGTCGCACTCCGGCTACGGCCAGGCCACCGCACCCGGCGGCATCGCCGTCGACGCGCGGGGCCTGGACCGGATCCTCTCCCTCACCCCCGGCCGGGCCGTGGTGGAGGCCGGCGTCACCTGGGCGCAGCTCACCGACGCCGCCCTCGCCCAGGGCTGGATGCCGCCCTGTCTGACGGACTACCTGCACCTCTCCGTCGGCGGCACGCTCAGCGTGGGCGGGATCGGCTCCGCCGTGCAGCGCCACGGCCTGCAGGTGGACACCGTCGAGTCGGTCGACGTGGTCACCGGTACCGGCCGGCTGCTGACCGCCTCCGCCACCACCAACCGTCAGCTGTTCGAGGCCGTCCTGGCCGGCGGCGGACAGGCCGGGATCATCGTCCGCGCCACGCTGCGGCTCGTCCCGGCCCGCCAGCGCGCCCTGGTGTTCAGCCTGTTCTACGACGACCTCGCCGACTACCTCGGTGACCAGGAGCGGCTGATGGCCGAGCGTCGCTTCGACCTCCAGGCGGGTGAGGCGGTGCTCGACGCCGCGGCCGGCACGTGGCGGTACAAGATCGAGACGGTCGCCCACTACGACGGCGCCACGCCCCCGGACCGGGACGCCCTGCTGCGCGGGCTGCGCTGCCTCCCGGGCGAGACCACCGTCGTCGACCAGAGCGCCCGCGACTACGCCTTCCGGGTCGACGGCTTCGCCGGCTACCTCAAGGCCGCCGGCCTCTGGACCCAGCCCAAGGCCTGGCTCAGCGTCTTCCTGCCCGCCTCCACCGCGGCCGCCTTCGTCCGCGAGGCCACCGCGTCGCTCACCCCCGCGGACCTCGGCGCCGGGCTCCTCCTGCTCTACCCCTACCGCACCGCCGCCCTGACCCGCCCGATGGCCGTGATGCCGGACGCACCGGTCGGCTGGCACTTCGACCTGCTCTCCTTCCCCGCCCCCGGCGCCGACACCGCCGCCATGCTCCGCCGCAACCGTCGCCTCTACGACCGGGCCGTCGCCCTGGGCGGCAAGCGCTACCTGATCGGCGCCGTCCCCGGCATGACGCCGACGGACTGGCGCCGTCACTACGGCTCCCGCTGGGCGGCCGCCGTCGCGGCGAAGCGCCGCTACGACCCGGCCGGCATCCTCACCCCCGGCCAGGGCATCCACACCTGATCCGCCGCAGGCCTGCCCCGCCCCCGCGGCGGGCGGGGCAGGCCTGCGGGGAGGCACGGTGAAAATCGGTTCGGATCGGCGTGCGCCCGTGAGAGTGTCGACGGGGGAGGAGTGCGAGCGCGTGGACGCGACCTGACGGTGCGTCACCCGAGCGAGTCGTGGGCGGACGGAGCGCCGCGGCCGGCCCGGGCCGACAACCGGTCGGCCGAGGCGGCGACACCGGTGGACGGAACGAGGGACGAACCCGATGGAAGCTGCACGCGTGATCGCCCTCGTGGCCGCGACGATCACCACCGGACTGAGCGCGGGGCTGTTCTACGCCTACGCCTGCTCGGTGATGCCGGGGCTGCGCACGACGGAGGACCGTACGTTCATCGACGTGATGCAGCGCATCAACGTGGCCATCCTCAACGGCTGGTTCCTGGTCGGGTTCGTCGGTGCGCTGGTCTGCACGGCGGTGGCGGTGGCACTGCACCTGCCGTCGGACGGTCACGACGTCCTGCCGGCCGCCGTCGCGGCCCTGGTCTGCTACACGGCGGCGCTCGCGGTGACCCGGAAGATCAACATCCCGCTGAACGACGCGCTGGCCGCCGCCGGGGAGCCCGGGCGGATCCCGGAGCCCGCCGCGGTGCGCGAGCGGTTCGAGGCGCGCTGGGTGCACTGGAACATCGCCCGGGCGCTGCTCTGCACGGCGGCCCTCGGATGCCTCTGCTGGGCGCTGGTGCTGCACGGCAACGCGAGCGGCTGAGCCCCGCCCGGCACCGGGCGGGGCTCAGCGCGCGGCCGGCGGCCTCGGCGGGTTGTTGCGCAGCGGAGCGATCTCGCGGTCCAGCGTGGCGACATCCATCGCTATCCGCCGGGCGATGTCGCGCGGACCCGCCTCGGCCGGCAGCCGCCGGCTCCAGGAGCGGGCCCGGGCCGGGCCGTCGTGCGCCATGTGGAAGTTCAGCCGCAGCCCGCCGCCCAGATCGACCAGGCTGATCAGGAAGTGGATGTCGGACAGGTCGATGGTGACGTCGTTGCCGATGCAGGAACAGCCGACCAGATCGCCGATCTCCTCCTCCGCCAGGTACTTGGCGAGCTGGACGGCCTTTCCCTCGACACGGAACGGTCGCAGTACGGGATCCACGCTGGCTGTCGCCTCTTCCCCGGTGTTCGCTGGACTCCTGCCGTTGCCGACATGATTCTAGAACCGTCCTTGGAGTCCAAGTCACCGGCATCACAACGGACTTGGCCAGACAGCACGAGGGGGCGCAGGGGCGCACCACGGCGGAGGGGCGGCGAGCCGCCTGCGCGGTGCGGTCCGCCGGCTACCGGGTCTCGTGCTCCTTCCGCGCCGTCGCGGGCTCCCGCTGTCCCGCCCGCTGCCGCCACAGCAGCGGCAGGGCCGGCGCCGCCACGACCGCGAGCAGGCCGGCCAGGCCGATCGCGCGGCCGGCGCCGATCGCCTGGACGTCGCGGAAGGCCGCGGTGATGGCGTCCGCGGTGGCCTGGTCGACCGAGGAGAGGATCTGGTCGGCGAGCTTGGAGTCCGTGACCGCGTTGCCCAGTTGCTGGGCGTCGTCCTCCGAGAGCCCGGCCGCCCGCGCCCGGCTGATCGCCTGGTCGGTCTCCACCGCCTGCTGGACCGCGACCGTCACGGCCACCCCGAAGGCGCCGCCCAGCATGCTGGTGACCTTGAACATCCCGGAGGCCGTGCCGGCCAGCTCCTCCGGCGGCCCGGCGACCGCGGTGTCGGACAGCGGGACGGACATCAGCCCGAGACCGGCGCCGAGCACCAGCAGCCCGGTGGCCAGGACGGCGTAGTGGTAGGTGTCGCCGATCACGGCGGTCACCAGGGTGCCGATGCCCAGCAGGAACAGGCCGACGGCCACCGGGAGCCGTGCCCCCCGCCGCGCCGCCACCCGGCCGCCGAACGGGTTGAACAGCAGGATGGTCACGGTGGACGGCAGCAACAGCAGCCCGGCCGCGACGGGACCGTAGCCGCGGACCTCCTGGAGGTAGAGCGTGAGCAGGAAGCTCACCCCGGCGAAGACGATGTTCATCACGGAGTTCGCCGCGAGCGCCCCGTCGAACGGCCGGGAGGCGAACAGCCGCAGGTCGAGCAGCGGATCCCGGACCCGCCGCTCCACCAGCACGAACAGCGCCGCGAGCAGTACCGACGCGACCAGCAGAGCGATGATCACCGGGTCGGTGAAGCCGTCCTCCTGACCGGCCGTGCACCCGTAGAGCAGGCAGAACGCGGCCGCGGCGCTGATCACCAGGCCGGTGAAGTCGATGTGCCGGGTGGCGTTCGGGTCGGTGGACTCCACGGCCGACCGGCGCACCAGCCACCAGGCGATCACCGCCAGCGGGGCGTTGATCCAGAAGGTCGACCGCCAGCCGGCCAGGCCGGTCAGCACGCCGCCGACGGCCGGCCCGGCGGCCTGGCCGACCCAGGCCACCGCCATCCAGGCCCCGAACGCCCGGGGCTGCTCGCTCACCGGGAACATCGGCGGGATCAGCGCCAGCGTCGCGGGCAGGATCAGCGCGGCGCCGAAGCCCATCGCGGCCCGCCCGGCGATCATCCCGGTCACCCCCGGCGTGAACGCCGTCAGCAAGGAGACCACGCCCAGCAGCACCAGGCCGGTCTCCAGCATGCGCTTGCGCCCGAACACGTCGCCCAGCTTCCCGGCCGCGAGCACCAGCGCACCGGTGGAGAGGCTGAAGGCGTTGTTGGCCCACTGCAGGGCGGGCAGCGAGACCGACAGTTCGTCCGAGATCGTCGGCACCGCCACCCCGAAGTCGGCGAACGACAGCCAGACCATGCCGGCCGCGACGCACATCCCGGTCATCGCGGTCCACCGCTGCGGGGAGTACCCCCCGTCCGGCTCCCCGGACGTTCCGGCCATGGGTCCGCTCCCTCCTGCGCCCGGCCCCGTGCCGAACGGACCTGCCCACTATCCGGGCCCGCCCGGCACCGGGCCGGTGGCACACGCCGCGCATCCCCTGAACGGCCCCGTCGGCGTGGCCCTGCCCCGAGGCGCGCGGTCAGCCCCGTCACCGCGGCCGGCCCCGAGGCGCGCGGTCAGCTCCGGGCCCGGTGCTCGTACTGGTAGGGCGTCATGGTGGTCAGGACGGCGAAGCCGAGCCGCTCCAGGATCGGGCGGCTCTGGTCGGAGGCGTCGACCCGCAGGTACTCGTAGCCGAGACCGGCGGCGATCCGGGCCCGGTGCGCCACCAGCGCGCGGTAGACGCCGCGGCCGCGCCAGGCCGCCAGCGTCCCGCCGCCCCAGAGCCCCGCGAAGCCCGTTCCGGGGTACAGCTCCATCCGGGACGCGCACACCGGAACCTCCCGGCCCTCGTGGTGGGCGATCGCGAGGTGCACCTTCAAGGTGTCCGGGCTCTCGGTGAGCTGGGCCAGGATGCGGCGGCCGAGCCGGGTGCCGTCGGTGCCGAAGGCCTCCTCGTGGACGGCGACCACCTGGGCCACGCCCGCCTCGTCGGTGACCTCGCGCAGCTCGATGCCGGCCGGCTCCGCCGTGTCCGCCATCCGGCGGGTGAGGTCGCCGAGCTCGGCGACCATCAGGGTCTCCGGCTCCTCCGGGGTGAAGCCGGCGGCGGTGAGGCGCTCGCCGAGGTCGGCCGGGCGGTCGTGGCCGTACACGGTCCACTCGAAGTCCTGGCCGAGACCGGCGTAGTGGCGGACCTGCTCGGCGATCACGGCGTCGGCGCCGGTGGGATCGAGGTCGGACCAGACGATGCCGTTCCAGACGCTCTCGGGACCGCTCTGGCGCACGATCCCCGGGGACTGCTCGATGCGTGCGGCCGGGGTCTCGCGCGAGATGCCTCGGCGCATCCGGGAGTCGACGAGGGCCAGCAAGGTGTCGTGATCGGTAGTCATCCGGGCACTCCATCATCCCGGTGAGCTGCGGGGCAATCGGAATTCCGGTGGGTGGCCGGTGGCCGGTGGACGGCCGGGGTCGGCTCTCCTCGCCCCGGCCGCCCGAACGCCCTCGGTCAGCGCCGGGACGCGGTCACCACGGTCGCGTCGCGGTCCTCGCACGAGGCGACCGCGCCGTCCAGCCCGGCCGCGCCGACCACGGCGAGGGCCGCGGGCACCTGGCGCTCACTGGTCTCGAAGAACAGCGCCCCGCCCGGGGCCAGCCAGTTCGGCGCCTCCCCCGCCACCCGGCGCAGCACGTCCAGCCCGTCCGCGCCGCCGTCCAGGGCCGGGCGCGCCTCGTGCACCCGGGCCTCGGCGGGGAGCAGCGCGATGTCGGCGGTCGGTACGTAGGGCACGTTCGCCAGCAATACGTCCACCCGGCCGCGTAGTTCGACGGGCAGCGGATCGAACAGGTCGCCCTCGAACACCCGGCCGCCGGCGCCCGCCAGGTTGCGGCGGGCGCACCGGACGGCGGCCGCGTCGACGTCCGCCGCGTACACCTCGACCGGGTGGGCGGCCGCCGCCGCGAGGGCGGCGGCCAGCGCGCCGCTCCCGCAGCAGAGGTCCACCACCAGGGCGTGCGCGGGCGTCAGCCCGAGCGCCGTCTCGACCAGGAACTCGCTGCGGCGCCGGGGCACGAAGACGCCCGCGTCGACGGCGATCCGCAGACCCCCGAACTCCGCCCAGCCGACCACGTGCTCCAGCGGGCGGCCCTGGGCGCGGGAGCGGACCATCGCCGCGAGTTCGGCGGGAGTGGCGGCGGCGTCGAGCAGGATGCGCGCCTCGTCCTCGGCGAAGACACAGCCGGCCGCCCGGAGGCGGGAGGTCACCGAGGAACGCAACAGTGCGGAAGAGAAGACAGACAACAGAAGAACCCCATCAAAGACACAGGCGAAAGATCAATCCGCCAGGACTCCCCGAGAGGGACCGCCGCCGAACCGGCAGAGCGCCACTACGCGCTCGGTGCCACGTCTTCACAGCTGTTCCCGGGGAGCACCCGCTCCGTCGTACCGGTAATGGGTCTCACCTCCCGAGGTCGTGGTTCAGTTCGGCGCCGCCACCCTACCGCACGCTCCGCACCCGGAAGGGATCGTGGCGAGGGTCCCTCACCCGGTGGCATCCAGGTCCGACGCGCTCCTCCGCCACACCCGACAAGCCACCGTTCGACGCCGTGCTGTGCGACACCGACGGCGTGGTCCGCTTCTTCGACCAGCACGAGGTGACCCGCCTCGAACACGCCGCCGGGCTGGGGATGACGGGGCTGCTCCACCGCGAGCCCGAGGACCTGCGTCGGGCGCTCGCCCCGCTGTTCGACGGCCCGCGCGCCCCTGGCCGGTAGACCGTCGGCCGGGGCGCGGACCTCGGGCCTCGGGCGGGGTGACCGGGCCTCAGGCGAGGTGGTCGGCGACCAGGGTGGCGAACTCCTCCGGGGTGAGGATCCGGATGCCGAGCTCCTCCGCCTTGGCCCGCTTGGAACCCGCCTTCTCCCCCGCGACCAGCAGGGTGGTCCGCTTGGAGACGGACGAGGAGGCCTTGCCGCCGGCCCGCTCGATCAGCTCGTTGACCGCGTTGCGCGAGAGCTCGGCCAGCGGACCGGTCATGGCTCCGGTGACGACGACGCTCTCACCGGTCAGCGGGCCGGCCACCGCACCGGCCACCGCCTCCCCCTCCGCGCCGTCGGCGGACGCGACGGGCGCGGTCGGGGTGGTGACGGCGGTACCCACCCCCAGGGCGGCCAGACGGTCCAACAGCGGTGCCACCCCGGCGAGTTCGGTGACGATGACGGCGGCCTTCTCGGCGCCGATGCCGTCCACCCCGGCCAGCGCCTCGGCATCGGCGGCGCGGATCGCCGCCATACTGCCGAAGTGTGCGGCGATCCGGCGCGACATCGTCCGGCCCGTGCCGCGGATCCCGAGCGCGCAGAACACCCTGTTGAGCGGCTGGGTGCGGGCGGTCTCGATGGCGGCGAGCAGGTTGTCGGCGCTGGTGTCGCCCATCCGCTCCAGGGTGAGCAGTTGCTCCTTGGTGAGGGTGAAGAGGTCGGCGAGATCGGCGACCAGCCCCGCCTCGACGAGCTGGACGGCGCGGGTGCCGCCGAGGCCCTCCACGTCGAGCTGGTCGCGCCCGGCGGCGTAGATGATCGAGGCGACGGCCTGGCAGGCCCGGCCGCGCACGCAGCGCCAGCGCTGCTCGGTGGTGTCGATGGCGTCACCGCAGCGCGGGCAGGTCTCGGGGAAGGCGATCGGCTGCTCTGCGCCGGTGCGCTGGTCCACCAGGGGGGCCTCGACGCGCGGGATGACGTCGCCCGCCCGGTAGACGAACACCTGGTCGCCGATCATCAGGCCCCGGCGCTCGATGTCGGCCGGGTTGTGCAGGGTGGCGTAGGTGACGGTGACACCGTCGATGACCACCGGCTCCAGGACGGCGCGCGGCGCGATGATGCCCGTCCGGCCGACGTTCCACTCCACCCCCAGCAGCCGGGTGACCTTGTGCTGGGCCTGCAGCTTGCGGGCCACCGCCCAGCGCGGGGCGCGCGAGCCGGAGCCGGCCTGCTCCTGGTCGGCGGCGGAGTCCGCCTTGACCACGACGCCGTCGATGCCGAACGGCAGGGCGGCGCGCAGCGCGGCGATCTCGTCCACGCGCTGCCCGACCTCCTCGATCGTGGCGCAGCGCTGCGGGTGGGCCGCCGTGCTGGCGGCGGTGTTGGCGCCGAGAGCGGCGAGGCGCTCCAGCAGCTCGCCGTGCCCGAGGTCGGGCAGCCCGATGGCGCCGTAGGCGAAGAAGGTGAGCTCGACGCGGTAGGCGCGGTCCTTGGCCCGCAGGGTGCCGGCCGCGCCGCTGCGGGGGTGCGCGAACGGGGTGGCGCCGTGCTCGGTACGGACGGCGTTGGCGTGGTCGAACTGCTCCTGGGTGAGCAGGACTTCGCCGCGCAGCTCGATGTCCAGGGGTTCGCCGAGCCGGGCGGGCAGGCCGAGCACCGCGTCGGCGGCGTGGGTGATGTCCTCGCCCGCGAGGCCGTCGCCGCGGGTCAGCACCTGGGTGAGGCGGCCTGCCCGGTAGCGGGCCGCGATCGCCAGGCCGTCCAGCTTCGGCTCGACGCACCAGCCGGCCACCGGTCGGCCCAGCCTGCGCTCCAGGCCCTCGGCCCAGGACGCCAGCTCCTCGGCGGAGAACACGTTGTCGAGCGAGAGCATCGGCACCGAGTGCGGGACGTCCCCGACGACAGCGCCGCCGGCCACCTTGCCGGTCGGGGAGTCGGGGAGCACCTCCTGGGGGTGCTCGCGCTCGTACGCCTCGATGGCGCGCACCAGGGCGTCGTACTCGTCGTCGCCGAGCGGGGTGGCGCCGTCGGCGTAGTACGCCGCGGCGGCCCGCACCGCCGTGGAGACGGCGTCGGCGTAGGCGTCCGGGGAGGCCAGGGCAGCGGGAGAGGCCATGGTGGCTGCGTCCTTCATACCGCCATGATGGCTCCCGGCACTGACATTCGACCGCAGGGCCGTTCGGCCGCCGGGCGCGGGTGTCTCCGGACGGCCGGGGCGGGCAGGCCGCCCCACCGGCCCGCGGACCGTCGGCTTTTCCGTCCCCGGCGACCGGGGTCGGGACGGCGTCCGCCGCGACCGGGGTCAGCCGACCGGCGGCGCCGCGGTCCGGTAGGAGTCGACCGCCTCCGGGAGGACGAGGCAGGGCAGCAGCCAGTCCCAGAACGCCTGCAGCCGGCCGGCCAGCTCCTCCCGGCCGCGCGCCGCGCCGCCCAGCACCTCCAGTCCGCACGCGGCGGCCACCAGCAGGGACTCCGGACCGACCCCGCCCGAGCGTTCGCGCAGCTCACCCGCCCGGCGCGCGCCCGCCAGCAGCTCCCGGACGGCGCCCGCCCAGACGCCCTGGAAGCCGCGGACCCCGGCGACCGGCCCGTCCTCGCCCTGCCAGGCCCCGTCCTCGCGGCCCAGCCGGAACGCCGCCCGGACCACCGGATCCGACTCCAGCGAGGCCACCAGCCAGTAGCCCGCGTCGATCAGTGCCTGGACGGACGTGGATTCCGTCCGCAGCGCGCAGCAGGCCTCCCGCAGCGCCCGCTCGGCGTGCTCCACCACGGCCCGCGCCAGCTCCTCCTTCGAGCTGAAGTGGAAGTAGAGCGCGCCCTTCGTCACCCCCGCCGCCGAGGCGATGTCCGCGAGCGTCGCGCCCGCGTAGCCGGACCGGTCGAACAGCTCCGCTCCCGCCGCGACCAGACGCCCGCGCGTCCGCTCCGATCTCTCCTGCACCAACCGGCCCTCCATTCCGCCCGCCCGCACCACGCCGGGACCGACCCGGCGACCGCGCCGTCCGTCACCCGTTCCGCGGGAGCCGGCCAGGTCCGCGCCGGACCGTCGTCGCGCCGCCGGTGGGACGTCCCCGCCCCACCGTGACACCCCGGCCGACCGCCACCGGTCTCCCGAACTCCCGCGCGTCGACGATGCCGTGACTGATGGTCACCGGGTAACCCCTCCGGTGATCTGCCGACGCATCCTTGGCACATTGGTTTGCCCGGGCGGCCGGGCGGCCGGCCGCCGGAGGGTGGGCACGGCCGGGGCGGCCCCGCGTCCGGCCCCGCGCCGGACCGGCGTCGGACCGGCGTCGACCCCGCATCGGAGCGCGAGAAACGGGACGAGCGGTTTGTCGGCCACCAAACCGGACGCCCTGTACGGTTCGGCGTGACACGGGCCGGGCCCCGGCGGACGGGTCTTCAGCAGGCCGCGGCCGCGCGGGCGGCGGCGACCTCGGCGACCACCCTGGCGCCCCGGTCGGCATCCATCTCCAGGGAGGCCAGCACCCCGGGCACGGCCACGCTCGGCAGCAGGTGCTGGAAGAGGCCCGCGACGCGTCGCTCCAGGTCCGCGCGGCCGGCGAGCTTCTGCGACTGGACCTGTACACCCGCCCAGGCCGCCGTCACCAGCCAGGCGGTGTCGGCCGGCACCACGTGCGGGAGCAGTTCGCCGCGCTCCCCCGCGGCCGTCAGCAGCGCCTCGAACCGGGCGATCCACCCGGGGACGGCGCCCCCGCCCAGGTCCCCGAGGCCGTCCTGGCCCAGCGACAGCCGAGCGCCCGCGCTCAGCACCGTGTCACGCGGCAGCAGATGGGCCACCACCATGCCGGTGTCGACGAACTCCTGCAGTCTGCAGGCGCGTTCGGGCACGGAGTCGTGGGCGAACTGCTCCTCCACCACCCCCTGGGCGAGGTCCCGCTTGGACGCGAAGTGGAAGTAGACCGCTCCCCGGGTGACGCCGGCGCGGGCCACCACCTCACCGATCGTCGCCGCCTCGTACCCGCACTCGTCGAAGACCGATGCCGCCGCCTCCAGAATCAGCCGGCGCGTCCGCACCGCCCGCTCCTGCCGCACCACACGACCACCCCGCCCACCGCACCGATCGAACAAAACCAGACAGCCCGTATCTTAACCGGCAGGCAATCCCGTACCGAACCTGCGGTTTTCTCCGGCCCGGCGGTTGCCTCGGGGGTCAGGAAACCGACCGTGCGGTATATCAAGAGGCGGTATGTCGGGAGGTCTGCGGCGCGTTCCTGGCCCACCGCGAGGCGTCGGGATCCCGCCGGATTCACGGGAACGGCGTGGCGGGAGCCGCGTTCAGGGCGTCGTCGACCCGCTTCCAGAAGGCCCGGAAGTCCGCGGGAGCCGCCCGGTCGGCGGCGTACTGGGCGGAGTGCGCCTTCAGCACCTCCAGGTACTCCGGGGTGAGGATGACCGAGAACTCCCATCGGTCGGGCCCGCTGTAGGCCGGGACGGCACGGTTGCGCGCCTGGGCCAGTTCGTCCGAGATCATCCGGAGGTCGAGCAGGTACTCGGCGAGCCGGTCCCCCTCGGGCGGGGCCGCCCGCAGCCGCTCGGCGAGCCCGTCGAGCAGCGCCTTCATCCGGTCGTAGTCGTGGTAGTCCAGCTCGACGAGATAGGTGAACTCCCTTGTCTCCACCCGGTTCTCACGCACCTTCTGATACCAGACCGGGGCCAGCTCCCGGGCGGACGGGGCCGAGCGCGGATTCCTGCGCAGGAGGGTGGCCAGTGCCCTGAGGTTCCCGTCCCCGATGTTCCCCTGGTACTCACGGGCGACGGCCGGGAGGGTCACCCGGGTGGGCTGCAGGGTACTGAAGTGCGCCAGCACGACGCCGTGTTCCTGCTCGTCCAGCGTTCCCCACTCACCGTGCGGGCCGCCGCACGCGTCCGCGAGTGCGGACAGGCAGGCCGCGACGGCCATCGCCTCGCTGCCCCGCCACTCCCGCTCCAGCCACTGCTCGAAAGCCGACCCGTTGTTCACCGGCTGCCCTCCCTCTCGGTCCTGTCGATCGGTGCTCCGCGGTTCCCCGTCGTCGAAACGCCTGCGGCCGGCGAGCGCGCCGAGCCCGAGCGTGAGTCGCTTCTGCAGGCCGTCGAACCGGGACCGGGCGATCTGGTGACCGGCGTCGGCCGCCTTCTCGTACCAGCGCAGCGCTTCGCTCGGGTTGCCGAGCCACTCCTCGTAGAGGGTCCCCAGGAAGAGCGCGCCGAACGCGCTGCCGAGCTGCGCGGACCTCCGGTACCAGTGCATGGCCAGCTCGGCGTCGGCGGCCGACGGCTCCTCCGGCAGCTCCCCGCGCAGCCTGGCCCGCATCCGGCCCTCGACGATCAGCCCCAGCCGGGCCATCGCGTCGGCGTTCCCGGCCCCGGCGGCCAGCCGGTGGAGCTGCTCGATCCTCGGCAGGTTCTGCGTCCCGTCCCCGCCGCTCCACTCCAACTCCAGGAGGCAGGCGGCCTCGTAGGCCTCCCGGGCCTGCTCCTCGGTGAGCAGCCCTTCCGGCAGGGCGAACGGGTCGGGCGGCGGCGGCAGTCGCGGCGCGGTGGAGGGGCCGCCCGGGAACGTCAGGTGGTAGTGGACCCCGCCCATGACGAGCCCGGCCTGGACCACCGACATCGACACCGCCGTCCCGACGGAGAGTTCGTTGCGGACCACGCCCGGGATGTCCGGCGTGGCAGCGTCCGCCACGGCCGGCACGTCCCGCGCTTCCGGCCCGGCGACGCCCGGCACGGACGGCGCGGCGCTGTCCGCGCGGTGCTCCGCGGCCTCGTCCAAGAGGTCACCCCACTCGCTGCGCGTCCGGACGGCGTCGCCGGTGCCACCGGCCGGCGACGGGGCCGGACGGACCGGTCGACAGCGCCGGTGCAGGGATGCTACCCGCGTCAACCACGTTGCAGGACACGCGTTCTGGCCAATCTGACGATGAACGGCAGAACACGGCACCCTGCTCCCCCGCGCGACCTCCGGGAGCCGCCGGACCGATTCGGAGTGAGCCGCCGGACCCACCCGTAGGGAACCGCCGCACCGGCCCGGAGTTCGGCATCGGGCACCGTCGGACCCTCCGGGCCGGTCCGCCCGTCCGGGTGAACAGCGCATGCGGCACCGGGGCGGAACGCCTAGCGTGGCCCGGGGCACCCCGCCCGGCCCGCCGCCCTCCCCGGGCGGGCGCGACCGGCGCCGCGGGGCTCCGACCCTCTGGCTCCGCCCCCGTTCCCCTCAGGAGATCCCCGTGACCACGACGACCCCGCTGGCCGATCTCACCGGCGACTACGTCCTGGACCCGGCGCACACCCGGATCGGCTTCGTGGCACGCCACGCCATGGTGACGAAGGTGCGCGGCGCGTTCCAGACCTTCGAAGGCAGCGCCCACCTCGACGGCACCGACCCGAGCCGCTCCACCGCCCGGGTGTCGATCAGCGCCGAGAGCATCGACACCGGCAACGAGCAGCGCGACGGGCACCTGCGCACCAACGACTTCCTCGACGCCCCGAACCACCCGAGGATCACCTTCACCTCGACGGGCGTCGAGCAGCTGAACAGTGCCGAGTACCGGGTCAGCGGTGAGCTGACCATCAAGGAGACCACCCGCCCGATCACCATCGACTTCGAGTACACCGGCAACGCCCGGGACCCGTACGGCAACCTCCGGGTCGGCCTGGAGGGATCGGTCGCCATCAGCCGCAAGGACTACGGCATCACCTGGAACGCCGCCCTCGAAGGCGGCGGCGTCCTGGTCGGCGACAAGGTGGTGCTGGAGTTCGACATCTCGGCGATCAAGCAGGAGTGACCCGGCCCGGGTGCACCCGAGGGCCTGTGGCGGAGACCGCCACAGGCCCTCGACGCGTTCCGGGGCGCGCCGCGCGCTTGCTCAACCCATTGGTTGAACAAGTGCGCGGCGAGGAGTAGCCTCGTACTCAACCAAACGGTTGCGAAGAGAAGCAGAGGTGCGCTGATGGCCTCCGATCCGCTGTCCAGGGCGTTCGTCGCCCTGGCCGACCCGACCCGGCGCGACATCGTCGCCCGGCTCTCCGTCCGCGACGCCGGGGTCGGCGAACTCGCGGAGTCCTACGCCATGTCGATGCAGGCCGTCTCCAAGCACCTCAAGGTGCTGGAGGAGGCGGGGCTGGTGAGCCGCAGTCGCGACGCCCAGCGCCGGCCGTGCCACCTGGAGCCCCAGGTGCTCGATCTGATGACGGTCTGGATCGAGCGGTACCGCCGGCAGGCCGAGGAGCGGTTCGGTCGGCTGGACGCCGTCCTCGCCGCCATGGAGGACGGCGACGAGCCCGGAGCGGCCGTGCCGGCCCCGGAATCCCCCGAAGAGCACGAAGAGCACGAAGGAGCAGCGTCATGACCTCCAGCGACGACCGCCGGACCACGATCGAGGCGGACCCGGCACTCCCCGTCATCCGCATCGTCCGCGAGTTCGACGCCCCACCGGCCCGGGTGTTCCGCGCCTGGACCGAGCCCGAGCTGGTGGCGCGGTGGCTCGGCCCCAGGGACCGGGTCATGAAGATCGACACCTGGGACGCCCGCACCGGCGGCAGCTACCGCTACTCCGCACTGGCCGGGGACGGGGCCGGGCCGGCGAGTGAGGTGATCGCCTCCTTCTACGGCTCGTTCCACGAAGTCCGCCGGGACAGCCGGCTCGTCCAGACCTTCACGTTCGAGGGCGTACCGGACGGCGTCTCACTGGAGACCGTGGTCTTCGAGCCGATCGGCGAAGGCCGCACCCGGGTCAGCTCGCTCTCCCTCGTCGACAGCCTGGCCACCCGCGACGCGATCATGGCGAGCGGGATGGACCGCGGCGTGATCGAGGGCTACGAGCAGCTCGACGAGCTCCTCGCCGCCGACTGACCCCGGCGCGCCGCCGCCACGGGGGCGGTCGCTCAGGACAGCACGGCGACCGCCTCGACCTCGACGAGCTGGTCCGTGTAGCCCAGGACGGTGACGCCGAGCAGGGTGCTGGGCACGTCGTGGCTCCCCAGGTAGGAGCGGTAGACCTCCCACGCCGTCACGAGGTCCTCCTGCCGGGAGGAGGCCACGTACACGGTGGTCCGGACGAGGTCGGTCAGGGCGGCGCCCTCGTCCTCCAGCACGGTGATCAGGTTGCGCATGACCTGGTGGGCCTGGGCCCCGACGTCGCCCACGGCGACCGTCCGCCCCTCCGGGTCGAGCGGGCAGGCGCCCGCCAGCCAGAGCGAGCGCACCGGCGCGTCCACGGAGGCGGCGTAGGCGTAGTCCACCGCCTGGGTGAGCCGTGGGTTGCGGATCAGCCGGACCGTACCGCTCATGGGGGCTCCGAAGGTCGAACGGATGTCTGCTCCCCATCCTCGACAGCCGCCTGATCGCCGGTCAAACCATTAACCGCCGCCCGCTCCTCCCGCCGCGCCCCCGCACTCCCGCACTCCCGGTTCACCGGTGCGGGTGATGGCGGGTCGCCCCGCCGGACGGCGATCCTGGTGCCCCACCGAACGAAGGGGTTCCGCGATGGTGCTTCGACTGCCCGGCCGCGGTGTCGGCCGCCGCCGGATCCTGGGGCTGGCCCTGGGCGCGAGCGCCGTACCCGTCCTCGCGACCGTCGCGGCCCGGGCGGCGCCGGCCGCGGCGCCGCTGCCACCGGCCGCCCTGGGCCGCCGGGTCGCCGAGGTGGCGGCCGCGCAGATCGGCGTGCCGTACGCCTGGGGCGGCGGCGACCGGCTGGGCGCGGGCATCGGGTTCTGCGACGAGGAGAACGGCTACCTCGACGGCCAGTGCCTCGGCGAGCACACCGTCGGCTTCGACTGCAGCGGGCTGTCCCTCTACAGCTGGTACCGGGCCAGCGGGGGCGCCGTCGACCTCGCCCACTACACCGTCGCGCAGTACCACCGCTCCGAGCCGGTCGCCCGGGCCGACCTGCTCCCCGGCGACCTGCTGTTCTTCTCGCGCGCGGGCGCGCCGCTGCACCACGTCGGCGTCCACGCGGGCGACGGCGCGATGATCCACGCCGAACGCACCGGCACCCTGGTCACCCGTCTGCCCGGTGTCTTCGAAGACCCGCGCTGGGCGGCCGAGTTCGCCGGCGCCCGGCGCCCGCTGCCGCTCGGCTGAGCGAGCGGAAGCGACCGGGAGCCGGCCCGCCCGCTCTCAGAGCGCCCCCGGCAGGTCGTGGTGGACCCGGCGCAGCAGGTCGTGCAGGGTGCGGCGCTCCCGCGGGTCGAGCGGGGCGAGGATCTCGTCCTGCACCGCGCGGGCCTCGGCCTCCAGTTCGGCCAGGACCGCCCGGCCCGTCCCGGTGATGCTCACCGAGACGCGCCGGCGGTCCGCCGTGTCACGGATGCGCTCGACGCAGTCGGCGGCGGCCAGCCGGTCGGCGACCTTGGCCATGTCGCTGGGGTCCACGCCCAGCCGCCGGACCAGGTCGCGCTGGGCGTGCGGCCCGAAGTCGGCCAGTGCGGCGAGCACCGCCATGTCCCAGAGCCGCAGGCCGCGCCCGGCCAGCCGCTCGGCCAGCCGGCTCCGCGCGGCCCTGCCGGTCCGGGAGAGCAGGTAGGTGCTGAGGTCCAGCAGGGTGGGCGGGGTGGAGCTCTCGGGAGTCACCCCATCAGTCTAGGGTCCAGCCCTATAGTGGGTCAGCACCTACTAATTGCGGTGGGCCGCCCGCCGCCCCGAGCCCAGGAGTCCCGACGTGGATGCCCTGTACACCCGCCTGCTCGTCTCCCGCTTCGCCGAGTGCTTCGCCTTCTACCGCGCCGTCCTGCCCCCGCTCACCGGCGCCGCCCTGGTCAAGGGCGAGGCGGCGGGCCCGTACGCCAACTGGGAGGCCGACGGCCGGACCGTGCTCGCGCTGTACGACCGCGCGATGATGGCCGCCGCCCTGGGCACCGAGCGGCTCCCGCCCCGCCCGCCGGCCGCCCAGGACTCCACGATGCTGGCCGTCCGCGTCACCGACGTGGACGAGGCGCTCGCCCTCTGCCTCCGCCGCGGCGCCCGCGTGGCGGCCGAAGCCACCGACCGCCCCGCGTGGGGCCCGACCCTGCGCACCGCCCACCTCCGTGACCCGGACGGCCACCTGATCGAGCTGCAGTCCTACTGACCGCCGCCCCCGGCCGGCCGGCTACTCCCCGGCCGGGGCGGACTCCCACAGGTCGGGGCTGCCCGCCCCGACCAGGGACCGGATCCGGGCCAGGGCCTCGTCGGCCGGGATCGGGGCGAGCCGGCGGCCGTCGCGCAGGCGCAGGGCCACCTGGCCGTCGGCCGCCTCTCTCGGCCCGATCACCGCCTGGTACGGCACCAGCCGGGCCTCCCGGATCCGGGCGCCCAGGGTGCCGTGCTCGGGCCCGGCGACCTCGGCCCGCAGCCCCTGGTCGAGGCAGCGCTGCCGCAGTCGCCCGGCCTGGTCGGCCTCCCCCTCGGAGACCGGCAGCAGGACCAGCTGGGTGGGCGCCAGCCAGGCCGGGAACGCGCCGCCGTACAGCTCGATCAGATGGGCGACGACCCGCTCGACGCTGCCGATGACACTGCGGTGCACCATCACCGGGCGGTGCCTGGCCCCGTCGGCACCGATGTAGTGCAGGCCGAACCGCTCCGGCTGGTGGAAGTCGATCTGCACGGTGGAGAGGGTGGATTCGCGACCGGCGCCGTCGGCGATCTGGACGTCGACCTTCGGTCCGTAGAACGCCGCCTCCCCCTCGACCGCCTCGAAGGGCACGCCGGACCGCTCCAGCACCTCGGTCAGCAGCGCGGTGGCCCGCCCCCAGAGCGCCGGGTCGGCCACGTACTTCCCGCCCTCGCCGGGCAGCGAGAGCCGGTAGCGGGCGGGGCGGATCCCGAGCGCTCGGTGCGCCTCGCGGATCAGCTCCAGCGCGGCCAGCGCCTCGTCGGCCGCCTGCTCGGGAGTGCAGAAGATGTGGGCGTCGTTCAGCTGGATCGCCCGGACCCGGGTGAGCCCGCCCAGCACGCCCGATGGTTCGGACCGGTACATCCCGCCCAGTTCGGCCATCCGCAGCGGGAGCTCGCGGTAACTGCGCGCCCGGGAGCGGTAGATGAGGGCGTGGTGCGGGCAGAGGCTCGGGCGCAGCACGACCTGCTCGGCGCCCAGGTCCATCGGCGGGAACATGTCGTCGCGGTAGTGCGACCAGTGGCCGGAGATCTCGTACAGCTCGCGTTTGCCGAGCACCGGCGAGTACACGTGGCGGTAGCCGGCCCGCTGTTCGCACCCCCGGACGAACTCCTCCAGGGTGTGCCGGACGGCGGCGCCGTCGGGCAGCCAGTACGGCAGGCCGGCGCCCATCAGCGGGTCGGTGTCGAAGAGGTCGAGTTCACGGCCGAGGCGGCGGTGGTCGTGCATGGTGGCGGTCTCCACTCGGGTCTGCGGGGTCGCACCTGCGGGGGGCTCTCCGCAGGCGGCGCTCCTGGGCCGAGTGGGCGGGAACGACGAAGCCCCGGGGCACTCGGCCCCGGGGCTTCGGACTAGGTCGGCAGTCAGCGCACCGGGACTCTCTCCGGCGTCGTCGTCAGGACGGCTGCAGCGCGCTTCATGCCTCCCACGGTAACAGGGCGGCGACGCTCCCGGCGATCCGTTTCCGGTGCTCGCCCGCGCCCCGGAGCCGATCGGGAGCGGGCGTCCTCAGTACAGCACCGCGCAGCCCCGCTCGCCGAGGGCGGCGAGCAGCCGGGGCGGCGGTGTGACGTCGTTCCACCGCAGGTCGAGCTTCTCCAGGGCCGGCAATCCGGCCAGCCAGTGCGGCAGTTCGGTGATGCGATTGCTCCGCAGGTCCACCCGGCGCAGCAGCGGGAGCCCGGCGAGCACCGGAGGGATCTCGGTGAGGGCGTTGCCCCGCAGGTCGAGCTCGCGCAGCGCGGCGAGTCCGGCGGCGGACGGCGGCAGAGCGGTCAACGCGTTGCCGCGCAGCCACAGTTCGCGCAGGGCGCCGAGCCGGCCCAGGGTGTCCGGCAGGCGGGTGAGCCGGTTGGTCAGGTCTGTCACCCGGGCATTCTCCGCCGGTGCGACGCCCCGGCGAAGCCCGGGGCCGCTACGCGCCCGGGAGGTGGAGGGTCCCGTCGAGGACGGTGACGGCCGTGCCGGAGAGGTGGACGCGGTCGCCGTGGAGGGCCGTCCGGACCAGGCCGGTGCGGGCGGAGACCTGGAGGCCGGCGAGCTGGTCGCGGCCCAGCCGGGCCGTCCAGTACGGGGCGAGCGCGGTGTGGGCGCTGCCGGTGACCGGGTCCTCCGGGATCCCTCGGGCCGGGGCGAAGAAGCGGGAGACGAAGTCGTACCCGGCGTCGCCGCGGGCCGCGGGCGCCGTGACGATGACGCCGCGCAGGTCGTCGCGGAGCGTCAGGGCGGCCAGCGCGTCCAGCCGGGGCGTCAGGTCGCGCACGGCGGCCTCGTCCGGCAGGACGGCCAGCAGGTCGCCGAGCCTGCCGGTGTGCCACGCCGACTCGGGCTCGACGGTCAGCGCCTCGGCCAGCCCCTCGGGGACGGGGACCTCGGTGCCGGGTGCGGCCGGGAAGTCCAGGGTGACGCCGCCGGCCTCGTCGGTGTGGGTGACGAGGACCCCGTGGTACCGGCTGCGGAACCGCACCGTGCCGAGGATCCCCCGCTCGGTGCGGAGCGTGTGCGCCGTGGCCAGGGTGGCGTGCCCGCACAGGGTGGCCTCGACGGTGGGGGTGAACCACCGGATCGCCCAGTCGGCTTCGGCGCCGCCGGGCAGCGGGAGGGCGAACGCCGTCTCGGAGTGGTTCAGCTCGGCGGCCACCTGCCGCATCCAGGTGTCGTCCGGCCACTCCCCGGCGGGCAGCAGGCACACGCCGGCGGGATTGCCGGCGAACGGACGGTCGGTGAAGGCGTCGACCACGTGAATGCGCATGGCGGGGACGATAGCGGTGGCCCCGGCGGGTCGCCATGGCCAATCGGAGGTGATTGGCCTGGTGCCGGGCGGGCGGGCGGGCGCGCCGCCCGCCCGGCACCCCTGACCGCGGTCCTGACCGTGGTCCCGGGCGGGCCCGTGTCACATGTTGATCATGTGCCCGGCCAGGCCGTGAACGGCCTCCTTGACCGCCTCGCCGAGCGTCGGGTGGGCGTGCACGTTGCGGGCCACCTCGTGCACGGTGAGGTCCCACTGCTGGGCCAGCGTCAGCTCCGGCAGCAGCTCGGTGACCTCGGGGCCGATCAGGTGGGCGCCCAGCAGCTCGCCGTGCTTGCCGTCGCTGATCACCTTGACGAAGCCGATCGGGTGGCCGAGCCCGTGCGCCTTGCCGTTGGCGGTGAACGGGAACTTGGCGACCTTGACGTCGTACCCCTGCTCGCGGGCCTGCGCCTCGGTGTACCCGAAGCTGGCGATCTGCGGCTGGCAGTAGGTGGCGCGCGGGATCATCACGAAGTCGAGCTCCATGGTCTCGGCCCCGCCGATGGTCTCGGCGGCGATCACGCCCATCGACTCGGCCGCGTGGGCCAGCATCAGCTTGGCCGTCACGTCACCGATCGCGAAGATGTGGTCGACGCTGGTGCGGCCCCGGCCGTCGACGTCGATCGCGCCGCGGTCGGTGAGCTTCACCCCGGTGTTCTCCAGGCCGTAGCCGTTCACCCGGGGCGCGAAGCCGATCGCCTGGAGCACCTTGTCGGCCTCCAGCACCTGCTGCTGACCGTCGCGGGTGACGGTGACCCTGACCTTGGCGGCCGGGTCGCTGTCGTCGATCGATTCCACCCGGGTCGAGGTGAGCACCTCGATGCCGAGCTTGCGGTACTGCTTGCCGAGCTCGGCGGAGACCTCGGCGTCCTCCAGCGGCACCATCCGGTCGAGGAACTCGACGATGGTGACCTTCACACCGTAGTTGTGCAGCACGTACGCGAACTCGACGCCGATCGCGCCGGCGCCCGCGATGATGATGCTGCCCGGCAGCTCCTCGGTGAGGATCTGCTCCTCGTAGGTGACCACGCGCTCGCTGAGGCTGGTGCCGGGGAGCAGCCGGGTGGTGGCGCCGGCCGCGATGATGCAGTGGTCGAAGGTGACGACCTCGAAGCCGCCGCCGCTCATCGCGACCTGGAGGGTCCGGTCGTCGACGAAGGTGCCCCGGCCGTCGTACTCGGTGATGCCGTTCTTCTTCATCAGGTAGTGGACGCCCTTGACCCGGCCGTCGGCGACGGTCCGGCTGCGGCGGAACGCCTCGCCGAAGTCGAAGCTCACCGTGCCCTCGACCTTGATGCCGAAGGTCTTGGCCTCCTTGGTGAAGATGTGCGCCAGCTCGGCGTTGCGCAGCAGGGCCTTGGAGGGGATGCAGCCGACGTTGAGACAGACCCCGCCCCAGTACTTGGCCTCGATGACGGCGGTCCGCAGGCCCAGCTGGGCGGCCCGGACGGCGGCGGTGTAGCCGCCGGGACCCGCGCCGAGGACGACGACGTCGTAGTGCGTGCTCATGATGCTGACTCCTCCGAGGGTGTCACGGTGACGTGATCTCGGTGCCATGGTGTCAGGAGCCCGGGCGGCGCACTCATCGGCCCCGGCCGATCGGCCGCCGTCCGGGTGCGGCCCGGGAGCGCGACGGGGAAAGGGCGCGGCGCAGCGGGGAACGGCGGGGAACGGAGCGGCGCCGGGGCCCCGCCCGGTGACGGGGTCCCGGGCGGTCAGGCCGACACCTCGTGGGTGTGGCCCTCGTGGAGGCCGCCACCGCTGCCGGCCTGGCCCTCGGTGTGCTGCGGCGCCACCGGCGCGTGCAGGGAGGAGAGGTCCCAGGCATAGGTGCCGACGGCGTCGGCGATCACGTCGATGTTGACGTCGAAGGCCACCAGGTCGAGGTTGCCCAGGTTGTCGCAGGCCTTGTGGTAGCACGTGTCGAACGCCACCCCGGCCGTGCCGCCGTAACGCGCCGCCTGCGCCGCGGACTTGATCACCTCGGCGCCGGTGTCGGTGCCGCCCGCCGGGATCCCCGCGTCGATGAACGGGCCGTAGTCGGACCGGCCGGTGAAGTCGGTGCCCTCGTGCGGCAGGCCCCGGCGGTCCAGGTAGTCGGTGATGTGCCGCTCCAGTTGCGCCGAGCCGTCCGGGCCGGGGCCGGAGCCGACGTGGTCGGAGTCGTCGCCGTCGTAGACGAACTGGGCGGAGTTGGGCGAGGCGATCATGTCGAAGTTCAGATAGAGCTTGATCTTCTTCTGCTCGGCCTCGGAGAGTGACGCCACGTAGGCCTCGGAGCCCTTGAGGCCGAACTCCTCGGCCGACCACCAGGCGAACCTGACCTTGTTCCTGACCGGCCGGTCGCCGAGGTTCTTCGCCACCTCCAGGACGCCCGCCGAGCCGGAGCCGTTGTCGTTGATGCCCGGGCCCGCCACCACGGAGTCCAGGTGGGAGCCGATGACGACGGTGTTCGCCGGGTCGCCGCCGCGGGTCTCGGCGATGACGTTCCAGGTCTTGCGCTTCTCCATGAGGGTACGGATGTCCAGGCCCACGGTGACCGGCCCGGCGGCGGCTTTGGCGACCAGCGCCTCGCCCGCCGCCCTGCTGATCCCGCCGGTCGGGACGCGGCCGGCGGTCGGCTCCCCGAGGGTGCCGTTGAGGTCGCCGTCGGTGTTGTTGTAGACGAGGACGCCGGTCGCACCGGCGTCCGCCGCCGCGGCCGCCTTGACGGCGAAGCTGCAGCCGCCGCGCTTGATCAGCGCGATCCGGCCGGCGAACGCGCCGGCCCCGTAGTCCCCCGCCTCGCAGCCGGTGGTGTCGTCCGCCGGGACGACCGCGAGCGGGGCGGTCAGCCCGGCCGCCGGGCCGCCGACGGAGTACGTCATGGCGATCACCGGTACATCCTCGGCCTGGGGGGACACCACCGTCAGTTTCTGCGCGAGGGCCTGGAAGAAGGTGTACTCGAATTCCTGCTTCGACACCTTCAGACCGGCCTGGCTGGCCTGCTCGTAGACGTAGCGCGCCGACTCGTCGTGGCCGCGGGAGCCCGCCACCCGGTTGCCGCCGTTGCGGTCCGCGATCCGCTGCAGCGCGGCCAGCGTCCGGCGGGCGCTGCCGGCGCTGCTCTCCTCGACGAGCCGGGCGGCCAGCTTGGCTCCCTTGCGGCCCGGGTCCGGTGCGGCCGCGGCGCTCCCGGCGCCGACCAGCAGCAGCGGGGTCACCAGGGCCGCGACCGCCAGCGCGGAGCTCGCGACCCGGGTGGTCCGGGCAGCGCCCGGGCGGGGTGTGACGGTCGGGCGGCGGGTCCGAACATTCACGGCTGGTCCTTCCGAGAGTCCATGGAGATCCCGATTTGACATGCCCCGGGCCACCTTGCCAACCCTGCCGCGAAAGCTGACCGGATGCGGACATCCGACGGCGCGGCGATCCTGGATGAGGAGGGGCCGTCTCATCCAGGAGGGTGACCGAATGTCCATGATCGACAAGATCAAGCAGATGCTGAAGGGCCACGAGGACCAGGCGGACAAGGCCGTCGACAAGGCCGGTGACACCGTCGACCAACGGACCCAGGGCAAGTACAGCGGCCACGTCGACACGGCCCAGGACAGGGTCAAGGACCAGTTCCGCGACCAGCCTCCCCAGTAGCCCGCCGACGCAGTCCGGACCCACGGGTCCGGTACCCCGGCCGGGTGAGCGCGACGACGCGCGCACCCGGCCGGGGTACCGCGCGTCCACGGCCGGACGAGCGCTCCCCCCGGACCGTACGGGCGCCCGCGGGGACCCTCCCACCAGGAGGGCTTTACACAGTCATTACCATTGGCACGGTAGCGCTTCCGCGTGTCGCACACGGCGCGGCGCCGTTCACCCGTCCGGGTGAGCGGCCGCCCCGCCGGGCCGGCCCAGTTCCGGCGGACGGCCGGCCCTGTTCCGGCGGACGTCGCGCACGCCAGCGGGAAGCCCTGACGAGAGGACAGCCGCCGTGTCGATCCCCCGTGTCCGGACCACCCCCCTGCCCGGCGTCGGCGTCCAGTACGACCTCACCACCCGAGAACAACGGCACCTGTCCGTCATCGCCCACCGGGACGGCTCACGCAGCCTCAACGTCTACCGCTCGGACGACCCCGACGCCTGCGCCCAGGCGTTCCGGCTGACGGCCGAGGAGTCCACCGCCCTGGTCGACGCCCTGACGCCCGCTCACCACAACCCGGGCCTGCTGCACACCACCGACCTGGGCCTGGTCGCCGAACGCCTCCCCGTCGAGGGCGCCTCGCACTGGAATGGCCGGGTGCTCGGCGAGACCCGGATGCGCACCGAGACCGGCGCCTCGATCGTCGCCGTGCTGCGCCGCACCGGCGCCGTGCCCTCCCCGACCCCCGACTTCCGGCTGGCCGGCGGGGACATCCTGATCGTGATCGGCACCCGCGAGGGCGTGGACGCCGCCGCCGCGATCCTGGGCAGGGAGTGATCGGATGCACACCGCAAGCGTCTTCATCGAACTCGGCTCGGTCATCCTGGTCCTCGGCCTGCTCGGCCGAATAGCCGGCCGGTACGGGTTCTCGCCCATCCCGCTCTACCTGCTCGGCGGACTGGCCTTCGGCAAGGGCGGCCTGCTGCCGCTCAGCGCCAGTGAGGAGTTCGTGGCCACCGGCGCCGAGATCGGCGTCGTCCTGCTGCTGCTGATGCTGGGTCTGGAGTACACCGCCGCCGACCTGGTGACCAACCTCAAGGCCCAGTACCCGGCCGGCGCCGTCGACTTCGTGCTCAACGCACTGCCCGGCGCGGCCGCCGCCCTGCTCCTCGGCTGGGGCCCGGTCGCCGCCGTGGTACTGGCCGGCGTCACCTGGATCTCCTCCTCCGGGGTGATCGCCAAGGTGCTCGGCGACCTCGGCCGGCTCGGCAACCGGGAGACCCCGGTGATCCTCAGCATCCTGGTGCTGGAGGACCTCGCGATGGCCGTCTACCTGCCGATCCTGACCGCGCTGCTGGCCGGCGCCGGCCTGCTCGCCGGCTCGCTCACCCTCGCCATCGCGCTCGCCACCGCGGGCGCCGTGCTCTTCGTCGCGCTCCGCTACGGCCGGGTGATCTCGAAGTTCGTCTCGCACGACGACCCGGAGAAGCTGCTGCTGGTCGTCCTCGGACTGACCCTGTTGGTGGCCGGCCTCGCGCAGCAGCTCCAGGTGTCCGCCGCGGTCGGGGCGTTCCTGGTCGGCATCGCCCTCTCCGGCGAGGCCGCCGAGGGCGCGCACACCCTGCTCAGCCCGTTGCGGGACCTCTTCGCGGCGGTCTTCTTCGTCTTCTTCGGGCTCAGCACGGACCCGACGAGCATCCCGCCCGTCCTGCTGCCCGCGCTGCTGCTGGCCGTGGTCACCGCGCTCACCAAGGTGGCGACGGGGTACTGGGCCGCCCGCCGGGCCGGGATCGGCGAACGCGGCCGCTGGCGGGCCGGCGGCGCGCTGGTCTCGCGCGGGGAGTTCTCCATCGTCATCGCCGGTCTGGCCGTCACCGCGGGCATCGAGCCCGAACTCGGGCCGTTCGCCACCGCGTACGTGCTGATCCTGGTGGTCACCGGCCCGCTCGCGGCCCGGTACACCCAGCCCGCGGTGGAGCGCCTCGGGGCGCTGCGCGGGCGCTGGGCTCCGGCGGCCCGGGTCTCGCCGGGCGCCGAACGGCTGCCCGACGCCGGGGCGAGCGACGCCGCCACGGTGCCGGAGGCGATCACGTTCGAGGGGCCGGAGCCGGCGGAGCTCGTTCAGGACGGGTTCGCGCAGGACGGGTTCGCGCAGGAGCAGCCGGCCAACGGGCTGCCGCGCTGAGGCCGGGGCCCCGGGGCGGATCAGTCGGACCGGTCCGCCCCGGTGCCGGGCTCCCGGCCCGACCCGGGCCGGCGGCCGGGCTCGGGGTCCGGCACCGCACCGCAGTTCTCGCAGGGCTGCCGCCCGGCCCGCTCGCGCAGCCGGCCGCACTCCGGGCAGACCCGGTCCAGCCAGCACGCCGATTCGCCGCCTTCGTCCATACCGCCGATTCTGCCCGGCCCACCCCCGCGACGACGAGTAGACACTGTCTACTCGCTCCTGGTAGACAGTGTCTATGACTGATCAGGGTTCGGGCCTGCGCGCCCGGCTGGTGGCGGCCGGCGTCGAACTGGTGACGGCTCAGGGGATCCACGCGCTCTCGCTGCGCGAGATCGCCCGCCAGGCCGGCGTCTCGCACGGCGCGCCGCGCCGCTACTTCGCCACCCACGTCGAGCTGCTGTCGGCCATCGCCCGGCACGGCTTCGACGAGCTGGCCGCCGACCTCACCCGTGCGACGGCCGGCGCGGGCCCGGGCCCGCGCGAGCGGCTCGCCGCACTCGCCCGCGGCTACCTCGGCTTCGCCGCCGCCCAGCCCGGCATGTTCGAGCTGATGTTCCGCCACGACCTGCTGGAGGGCAGCGGCATCGGCCTGCGGCAGACCAGCCTCCCGCTCTTCCGGACCTTCACCGCCCTGGTCGCCGAGGTGCGGCCACCGAGCGGCGCGGAGCCCGCGGCGGCGGCCGCCGCACTCTGGGCCAACCTGCACGGGCTCGCCCAGCTCCGCGCCTGGGGCAGCCTCCAACTCGCCACCGGCAGCGACGACATCGAGCCGCTGCTGCACGCCGCCCTGGCCGCCCACCTGGGCCCGGAGGCCCGGTGAACACGCCCGCGCGCCGGCGCCTGACCCTCGCCGGGAGCATCACCGGCGCCTCGATCGTGGCCCTGGACGGCACCGTCCTCACCGTCGCCCGGCCCGCCATGCAGCACGACCTCAACGCCTCCTTCACCGCCGTCCAGTGGACCAGCACCGCCTACCTGATCGCGGTGGCGAGCCTGCTGGTCTTCGCCGGCCGGCTGGGCGACCGCTACGGCCACCAACGCGTCTTCGCCGTGGGCGCGCTGGGCTTCGCCGCCGCCTCGGCCGGGATCGGCCTGGCGCCCGGCATCGGCTGGGTGATCGGCCTGCGCGTCGCCCAGGGCGTGGCGGGCGCGCTGCTGCAGCCCGCCACCCTGGGCATGCTGCGCGCGGCCTACCCGGCCGACCGGCTCGCGATGCCGATCGCCCTGCGCACCAGCGCGATCGGCCTGGCGGCCGCCGCCGGACCGGTCGTCGGCGGGGCGCTGACCACCCAACTGGGCTGGCGGGCGGTCTTCTTCCTCACCGTCCTCCCCGCCGTCGCGGCCGGGCTCGCCGCGCTGGCCGTGCGGATTCCGCAGCCACCCGCCGACCGGTCCACCGGCGCCCTGCGCGCGCTCGACCTGCCGGGCGCCGCCCTGCTCGCGGCGGCGCTGGTCTGCCTGGTGCACACGCTCGTCGGGGTGCCCGAGCACGGCCGGCCGGCCGCCACGACGTTCGGCCTGCTCGCCGCGGCCCTGCTCGGCACCGCCTTCGTCCACCAACAGCGGCGCGCCGCACACCCGTTGCTGCCGCCGCGGGTGTTCGCCTCGCCCACCGTCGCGTCCTCGCTCGGCGTGCTGCTGACCGCGTCCGCGGCGCTCTTCGGGACGCTGTTCCTGGCCACCTACTTCCTCCAGGACGTGCTCGGGCTGGACCCGTTCCAGTCCGGCGTCCGGGCGTTGCCGCTGGCCGTCACGATGGTCGCCGCCGCCCCGGCCGCCGCGGTGCTGATGCGCCGCCACGGGGCCCGGGCCACCGCCGGGGCCGGGATGCTGCTGCTCACGCTCGGCACCCTGCTCGCGGCCCGGTTCGACGAGTCCACCGGGGCCGTCGCGGTCGGCGGCAGCTTCCTCCTGCTGGGCAGCGGGTTCGGGGCGGTGATGGTCACCGCGACGGCCGCCCTCGTCCGCGACGCCTCGGTGGCGGACGCGGGCGTCGCCGGCGGGCTCCAGCAGACCGTGATGAACATCGGCCCGGCCCTGGGGACCGCCGCCGCGACCACCCTCACCGCCGGCCGTCCGCTCGTGACCGCCATGGGCCCGGCCCTGCTGGTCCTCGCGGCCACGGCGGCGGTCGGCGTCCTGCTCGCCACCCGCCTCCCGACCCGGGCCCGGGCCCGGGCGGCGGGGGTGGTGGAGGCGACGCGGCCGGGGCACTGAACCGGTCACTCGCCCGCAATGGCGTACGTCGTCCCGGTCGGTGCCCTCGGGCCCGTCGATCGCTTCACGCCGTCGACTTGTCGACGATTTCGGCGGTCTCCACGTACCCGATGGACGGCGCCGCGCCATGGAGACCGGCTGCTCGCCCGCGCATCGGGGTGGGCGTCACTCCACCGGAGCCCGAAGCGGGGTCTGCCCGGTGGGTTCGGCCGCGCCGACCGGCTCGGCGGGCTCGACCACCGGGCCGGGGGCTCGGCGGCGGTTCGGGGCCGGCAGGCGCATCAGGATCAGCTGGGTCAGCGCGCCCACCGCCATGCCGGTCCAGAGGCCGTTCACCCCGAGCGGCACCGACAGGGCCACACCGGCGGCGAGCTGGACGCCGAGTCCGAGCAGGCTGGCCGTCACCAGGCGGCGGCCCGCGCCGGTGGCCTGGAGCACGCCGCCGAGGGTCACCACCAGGGCGTAGGGCAGTACGTAGAGCCCGGCCATCCGCAGGTAGCCGACGGCCTGGGCGGCGACCGCGTCGTCCCGGGTGAAGAGCGCGGTCACCGGCACCGCGAGCGCCGCGCAGAGGACGGCGGCGCCCGCGCCGAGGGTGCCGGCCAGCCGGGCGGTGTCACGGCCCAGGGTGCGCAGCCCCGCCGTGTCGCCCGCGCCGGTCAGCCGGGCCGCCTCGATGGCGGAGGCCTGCCGTACGGCGTAGAAGGCCATGGTCACGACCAGCATCACGCGGTAGCCCACGCCGTAGCCGGCGACCGCCGGTACGCCGAAGGACGCGACCAGGGCGAGCTGCACCGTGCCGACGCCCATCCGGGCGGTGAAGTCGAGGCCGAACGAGGCTCCGGCGGAGACGATCCGGCGGGCCTCCGGCAGGAGCCCGCCCGCCGGGGGCGCGGTCCGGCGGCGCCGGCGCCGGAGCAGCAGCGTGACGGCGAAGGTGAGGGCGCGCGCGGTGGTCAGGGCGAGCGCCGCGCCCGTCACGCCGAGGGCCGGGAACGGTCCGGGTCCGAGGATCAGCAGCGGGTCGAGGAGGAGCAGCAGGGCGTTGGTCAGCAGGGCGAGCCGCATCGGCGTCCGGGTGTCGCCGGTGCCCTTGAGGAGCTCGTCGGCCACCCGTTGGCCGAAGAAGAGTCCGGCGGCGGGGAAGGCGATCGCGAAGTAGTCCGCGGCGAGTCCGGCGGCGGGGCCGTCCAGGAAGGCGTCCGCGATCGGGTGGCGCAGCAGGAAGCCGGGGACGGCGAGCAGCAGGCTGCCGAGGGCGCAGAGCCGCCAGGCCGCCCGCGCGGTCCGGCCGGCCGCCGCGCGGTCCCCGGCGCCGACGGCGTGCGAGATCCGGACGGTGGTGCCGGAGGCGACCACCAGGACCAGGCCCAGCAGCAGGTTCTCGACGGTGCCCGCGAGGGTGACGGCGGCGACGGCGGGCGCGCCGAGCCCGCCGACCCAGTACGTGCTGATGACCGAGGCGATCACCCCGGACAGGAGTCCGGCGTAGACCGGCCCTGCCAATCCGATCAGCCTCGGCAGATGTCCTCGCACGTCGCCCCCCGGTTCCGTCGGCAGCGCTCGGCCGCCCTCTTGGTGTCTCGAACAGAGATACATCGTTTAGAGGCACATCGGCAAGAGGTACCATGACGCCCGAACCGCGCGTGCGACGACGGAAGGGCTTCACCGGTGCTCACCCTCGCGATCCTCGGCTTCCTGTACGACGAGCCGCTGCACGGCTACGAGTTGAAGTCACGGATCACCGGCCTGACCGGCCACGCCCGGCCGGTCAGCGACGGTGCGCTCTACCCCGCCATCGCCCGTCTGGAGAAGGCCGGACTGCTGGAGCGCCGCAGCGAGCCCGGCAGCGGTGCCGCGCCGCGGCAGGTCCTGGAGCTCACCGCGGCGGGCCGGGCCGAACTCGAGCGCCGGCTGGCCGACCCGGCCGAGGCCGAGATCTCCGACCAGATCCGCTTCTTCACCGTGGCCGCCTTCCTCGACCGCCTCACCGACCCGGTCGCGCAAGCCGCGGTCCTGCGGCGCCGGCTGGCGTTCCTGGAGGCGCCGAGCAGCTTCTTCTACGACGCGCAGGGCCGGCCGGTCGCGGCCGAGCAGGAGTCCAGCCCGTTCCGGCGCGGCATGCTGCTGGTCGCCCGCGCGTCCGGCGCCGCCGAGCGGGCCTGGCTGGCCGGGACGATCGCCGAACTGGAGGGCGGCCGGGCGTGCTGAGGCGGGCGGTGGGAGGGGCTCGAAGGGCCGCCGCCCGCGGTCGCCCGGGGCGTGCTCGGGCCCCCGGACAAGGGTGCGAGACGGTCCGCCGATTCCTGTTCCGGGCCTGGCGCAACTGGGGCGTGTCGTCGCTATGATGATCCGCCTCACACCATGGCGCCGCCGCGGGGTGAACCGTACGCGCCGGGCCATGCCCGCACCCCTGGAGGCCGCCGTGCCCACTGCCGACACAGGAACCGCCCGCCCGCAGCAGCTGACGCGCGACGGCATCCCCGGCTGGTTCTTCAAGGTCGACCAGGAGGCCTTCGCCCACTTCCTCACCGAACAGAGCGCGGCCGGGCACACCGGCGACATCCTCGAACTGGGCACCTACCTCGGCCGGAGCGCCGTCCTGCTCGGGGACCACCTCCGGCCCGGCGAGCAGCTGACCGTCTGCGACCTGTTCGACTCCGAGGCGGGCGACGCCGACAACGCCGCCGAGATGACGATGTCCTACCGCAAGACCCTGACCAGGAGCGCCTTCGAGGCCAACTACCTCACGTTCCACCCGCGGTTGCCGGTCATCGTGCAGGCCCCCACCTCGGTACTGGCCGACCGCCGGATCCCGGACGGCAGTTGCCGCTTCGTCCACATCGACGCTTCGCACCTCTACGAGCACGTGGCCGGGGACATCGAGGTCGCCCGGGCGGCACTGGGCGAGAACGGGCTGGTCGCGCTCGACGACTACCGCTCGGAGCACACCCCGGGCGTCTCGGCGGCGGTCTGGCAGGCGGTGTTCACCGGCGGGCTGCGGCCCGTGCTGCTCACCCCCATGAAGTTCTACGGGACTTGGGGGGACGCCGAGGAACTCCAGCGGGTGCTGCTCGGCCGGGACTGGCGGGCCGGCGGCTACACGGTGGACGAGGACGCCATCGCCGGTGCGCGGGTGGTGCGGCTGAAGTACGCGGTCAAGCCGGGCGCGGCCCAGGCGCACCGCTCGGCCCCGCGGCGCCTGGCGCTGGACCTGCTGCCGCCGGTCGCCACCCGCGCGACCAGGCGGCTGCTCCAGGCGCTGCGCGATCGCCGCGCGGGCCGGCCGGTGGTCCGTACCGGCTGATCCCGTACCGGCTGGTCCCGTACCGGCTGGTCCCGCGCCGGCGTTCGCGGGGAGGGACGGGCGGCCCCGGCCGGGACGGGCAGGGGCGGCCGCCCCTCCCGCCGGGGCCGGGCGGATGGCGTCGATCCCGCTCGGTAGGCTGTCGCGATGCACCGGACCACCACCGCGCCGACCCCCTCCGAGCTGCCCGGATGAGCGTCTTCCTGCCTCCCGAGCCGCCGGCCTTCGCCACCGCCTCACCACGCGAACGGGTCGCGCGGGTCCTCACCGAATCGCTGGCGCCCGCCCATCTGGTCATCGCCCTGCTGCTGCTCGTCGGCGCGCACAGCACCGAGGGCTGGTCCGGGGTCGGCTGGGGCCTGCTGGCCGCGCTGTTCTGCGGCGTGGTGCCACTCGGCATCATCGCCCTCGGGGTGCGGCGCGGCGCGCTGACCGACAAGCACATCCGGGTCCGCCGCCAGCGCGTCGTCCCGATGGCCGCCAGCCTGCTGTCGGTGGTGGCGGGCGTGGCCCTGCTGTACGCGCTGGACGCCCCGGCGGAGGTCGCCGCCCTGGTCGTGGCGATGCTGGCCGGCCTGGTGTCGGCGCTCGCCGTCACGGTCTGGTGGCAGACATCCCTGCACAACGCCGTGGCCGGGGGCACCGCGATGATCCTGGTGCTGGCGTTCGGCCCGGCGGCGCTGCCGGTCGCGGCGGCCGCGCCGGTGGCGGTGGGCTGGTCGCGGCTGGTGCTGAAGGCCCACACGGCCGCGCAGGTGCTCGCCGGGACGGCGCTCGGCGGTGTCTGCGCCGTGGTGTTCGCGCTGCTGCGCTGAGCCCCGGCCCACCGAGCCGTACGCGACGGCGTTCATCTCCTCCCGGCTGCTGGACCCTCAGCTCCGCCGCCACCTGCCGGAGGACTCCAACATCGTCCGGTTCCAGAAACGGTTCACCCCGCTGCGTCCGCCGGGCGAGCCGGCGGACGACAACCCGCTCCGCTACGTCTTCGGCGACAGCGGCCGGCCGCTGGAGTCGCTGCCCCGGGACACCCCGCTCGAGCGGGCCCTGGTGGACCACCTGCGCGCGGGCGGCCACTGGTACGTCGTCGGCGGGTGGCTGAGGCTCGGCGAGGGCGACGTGCTCGGCGAGGACGACGCCTGACCGGTGGTCAGGACCGACACGGCCCCAGGGGCGCGGAGCGGCCGGCCGAGATCCGGAGGCCGGGCCCCGGAATGCCCTGCGCGCCCACGGCGGATTCTCCTACGCCATTCCGATTGATATGACTGCGCATCACTCACACGAGGGAACTTCATTTAAAGATTTGCCCACGGAACATTAAAGGTCGCATAGTGAGAGTGCCTCATTTGGCCCTAGTGATGGCCAAGTTCAGGCAAAGTCCGGTGCGCGTCGCGCCCGGGCGGTAGCCGGCTGTCAGCCGGTCCCGCCGCCCGCCGCGCCGCGCCCACCTCGGCAGGTGAGGAGAAGGCAATGCTTCACGAAGACACGGCGCCGGGCTACGGGCAGCGCCTCCGCGAGGACGTCGCGGCCCAGGGGACGACCCCGCTCATCGGCGTCTACGACATGTACTCGGCCTCGATCGCGGCCGAGCACTACAACGGCATGTTCGTCTCGGGCTTCGGCTTCGCGGCGTCCTACTACGGCCTGCCGGACATCGGCTTCATCGCGTGGCCCGACATGGTGGCCTTCGTCGAGCGGCTGCGCGGCGCGTTCCCGCAGCACCACCTCCTGGTCGACATCGACGACGGCTACGTCGATCCGGAGGTGGCCTGCCACGTGGTGCGCAGGCTGGAGCGGATCGGCGCCTCCGGCGTCATCCTGGAGGACCAGAAGCGCCCGCGCCGCTGCGGTCACGCCGACGGCAAGCAGGTCCTGCCGCTGGAGGAGTACCTGGAGAAGCTCGACCAGGTCCTCGCCGCCCGCACCGACCTCGTGGTGGTGGCCCGGACGGATGCCACCGAGGAGAGTGACATCCTGCTGCGGGCCGAGGCGCTCGCGGCCACCGACGCCGACATCGTCCTGGTGGACGGAGTGCGCAGCGAGGAGTGGATCCGCCGGATCCGGCAGGTCGTGGGGGACAAGCCGCTGCTGTTCAACCAGATCGCCGGTGGCAAGTCCCCCCGGCTCTCGCTCTCCGAGCTGGGCGAGCTCGGCGTCGACGTCGCCATCTACAGCACTCCCTGCCTGTTCGCGGCGCACCGCGCGATGGACGAGGCGCTGGCCGGGCTGAAGGTGGCCGACGGCCGACTCCCGGCCGCCGCCGAGGACAGCCCCCAGATCGGGGTCCGGGAGTCCACCGAGTTGCTGGAGCGGAACATCGCCCGCCCGCGCCGGCGCGAGGCGGTAGGAGCGTGACGTCCGCATCGCGCGGCGGGGCGCGGCCGGGCCCGGCGTGGGGCGGCTCGGTGTCGGGGGGCTCGGCGTCGGGGGGCTCGGCGTCGGGCGGTTCGCGGCGGGGCCGTGCGGTCCCGCGCGGGCCGGCACCGAATCGCGCACCGGTGTCGGCCGGGGAGGTACCTCCGAGGCGTCGGGCCCTGTGGCATCCGGCCCTGTGGCGCCCGGCCGCCGCCGCTCTGTTCGGCGCCTGCGTTCTGCTCGGTGGGGCCGCCTCGCCCGCGGTGGCGGGCGGCAGCCTGATCACCGTGATCGACAACTCCCATTCGGACTCGCTGGTGAGCACCGACTCGCTCCTGGAGATCGACAAGTCGGGCAACCTCCAGTCCGGACAGGGCACGGCGGGCAGTGACCAGGGGCCGGCCAATGCCCTGGTGGGCACGGTGCTGGGGATCGCGCCGGTCACCGCGGTCGACTCGTCGGCAGGGAGCGACGAATGAGCGGCGGGCTCCGGCACCGGGCTCATGGACCCGGTGCCGGCCCGCCGGGTACGCCGGATCAGCCAGGTTCGTCGGGCCCGCCCGGCCCGCCGGATCGGGCTGCTGCGGGGCCGGACGGCCCGGAGGCCGTGGCAGCGAGCCCGAGTGCGGGGCCGGCCGCGCCGCCCGGGCCCGGTCCGGCTCGACGCGGGCGCCGGCTGCGCGGGCTCGACCCGTACGTGGCGGCGCTGGCGGGCACCGTCCTGCTCGCCACCTTGCTTCCCGCCACCGGTCGGGCCGCCCGGGGGGCCGAGCTGGCCTGCGACCTCGCGGTCGGGTTGCTCTTCTTCCTGTACGGGGCCCGGCTCTCCGCCCGCGAGACGCTGGCCGGGCTGCGCCACCTCCGGCTGCACGGCCTGGTCCTGGCCTGCACCTTCGTCCTCTTCCCCCTGCTCGGGCTCGCCACCGCCGCCCTGACACCCCGTCCGCTCACCGAGCAGCTGCAGACCGGCGTGCTGTTCCTCTGCCTCGTCCCGTCGACGGTGCAGTCCTCGGTGGCGCTCACCGGCGCCGCTCGCGGCAACGTCCCGGCCGCCATCTGCGCGGGCACCTACTCCAGCCTCGCCGGCCTGCTCCTCACGCCGCTGCTGGCCGCCTGGTTGCTGGGCGCCCACACCGCCCTGTCCGCCGACGGCCTGCTGCGGATCGGTGCGCAACTGCTCGCACCGTTCCTCCTCGGGCAGGCGCTGCGCCCGAGGATCGGCGGGTTCCTCACCAGGCACAAACGCCTCCTCACCCCGGTGGACCGGGGCTCGATCCTGCTCGTCGTCTACACCGCCTTCAGCGCGGCGGTGGCCCAGGGCATCTGGAGCCTGACCACCCCCACCGCCCTGCTCGGCCTGCTGGCGGTGCTGCTCGCCCTGCTCGCCACCACCCTCGCCCTCACCGGGCTCGGCGCCCGCCTGCTGGGGCTCGACCGGGCGTCCGGCATCGCGGCCGTCCTCTGCGGCTCACAGAAGAGCCTGGCGAACGGCCTGCCGATGGCGACCGTCCTGTTCGGACCGCAGGCCGGGCTGCTGGTGATGCCGTTGATGGTGTATCATCAGCTCCAGCTGATCGCCGGCGCGCTCCTCGCCGACCGCTGGTCACGGGCGCCGGACCCTTCCGAGGAGGAGCCGGCCGCCGCCGGCGGGGAGAGCGGCGTCCACGCCGAGTGGGAGTCGGAGGCCGCGGTGTCCGGTGGCGAGGAACCGCTCCCGGTCGGCCGGTCGCAGGACTGACCGGTCCGCCGAGCGCTGCCCGAGAACGTCCACCCGGCCCGCCGGAACCATCGGGCGCGAGCACGGAACTCCCCCCGAGCGGCCCTGGCCAGCAGGTCGGGGCCGCTCCTCGCCCGGCCGTACATGGTGGAAACACTCCAAGATCGTCTCGCGATCATTGTTCCTGGCAGGGCCCACGGCCCGCATGCGACCTGGAACAGACTGGCAGGGCGCGGTGGCCCGGTCGGCCGCCGCGCTCCTGTCACGGCCGACCCAAGGACTGCCATCGTGAACGAGCGTGTTCTCACTCCCCGCAACCGGGGGTTCCTCTTTCTCGACTCCCACCCGGCCGGGTGCGGGCAGTTGGTGGCCGACATGTGGCAGGCCTGCCCCGCCCCGGCCGCTCCGCCAGAGGGCGACGGGAAGGTGGCGCTGGTCATCGGTTCCTCCGCCGGGTACGGTCTGGCGGCCACGCTCGCCGGTCTCAAGCGGGCGGGTATCCGCGGTATCGGTGTGTCCTTCGAGAAGGCCCCCACCGCACGCCGCACCGCGACGGCCGGCTGGTACCGCACCGCCGCCACCGCCGACCTGGCCCGCGCCGCCGGGCGGGACATGGTCTTCCTCAACGGTGACGCGTTCTCCGACGCGATGAAGGAGCAGGTCGCCGATCTCGTCGAGCAGCGGTTCGGCGGCCGACTGGACCACCTGATCTACTCGGTGGCCGCGCCCCGGCGTACCGACCCGGAGACCGGCGCCACCTACGCCTCGGTCCTCAAGCCGATCGGCGGGGTGAACCGCACCAAGACCCTGGTCTTCGACGAGGACGGCGTGCCCGAGGTCCGCGAGGTCGAGACCGGGCCGGCCGAGGGCGACGACGTGGCACAGACCGTGGCCGTGATGGGCGGCGCCGACTGGGAACGGTGGATCGACCACCTCGCCGGGCGGGGGCTGCTCGCCGAGGGGTTCAGCACCGCCGCGCTCTCCTACATCGGCTCGTCGCTGACGGCGGCGATCTACCGGCAGGGCACCATCGGCGCGGCCAAAGCCCACCTGGAGGCCACCGCCCGGACCCTCGACGCACAGCTCGGCAGGACGGTGGGCGGGCGGGCCGTGACCTCCGTCAACGGCGCCGCCGTCACCCAGTCCTCCACCGCGATCCCCGGCATCGCCCTCTACACCGGCCTGCTGCGCGGCGTCCTCGGGGGCGGCCTCGTCCCGCCGATCCACCAGCTCGCCGCCCTGTGGGACCAGCTCACCGGCACCGCCCCGCTCGCCCTGGACGACGAGGGCCGGGTCCGCCTGGACACCTTCGAACTGACCGACGACGTCCAGGCCGCCGTCGCGGCCCGCTGGGAGAGCGCCACCACGGCGACCATCGCCGACCTGGCCGACCTCGACTGGTTCCGCGCCGAGGTCCGCCGCCTCTACGGCTTCTCGGTGCCCGGCATCGACTACACCGCCCCGGTCGCCACCGCCATCCCCTGGCCCGACCACACCTCCTGAGGAATGCCCCACGGCCGGGACGGGCGGGCTGCCGCAGGCCCCGCCGGGGTGGTCCGCCCGGCCTCCGGGCCGGGGTGCGGGCCGTGGGCGCGCCTCAGCGGACGTAGTAGGGCCGGTTGTGCGCGGCGACCGGCGGGGACTGGTAGGTCCAGACGCCGGCGGCGGGCGCCGTCCCGATCAGGCGGTCGAGGTCGGCGACCGCCTCGTCGGCCGACTCGGCCCCGCCGGCGCCCGCCGGCCGCTCGCCGAGGGTGAGCCGGACCCGCTCCGCGGTGCGGTCGTCCAGCGCGTAGAACCGGTAGGTGTCATGGACGTCGAGCGGCCCGGCCAGCAGCCGGCCCTCCTCGTCGGTGCCGTAGCCGGTGATCGGCGTGTTGTTGACCGCCTCGGGCGTGAGGCCCACCAGGTCGGCCTCGACGGCGAACAGTTCGCCGTCCTCGCGGCTCAGCCCGTCCGGACCGAGCGCGGCGCGACGGCAGGAGACCGACCAGCGCTCGCGCACGGACGCGGCGTTGAGCGAGGGCAGCTCCGCCTCGAACCAGCCGGGCCGCTTCGGCTCGGCGTAGAGCCTGCGGCCCGCGTCGATGGCGAGCGGGTTGTCGCAGAGGACGTGCATCCGGGCGATCCCGAGCAGCTTGGTCTGGTCGTAACCGCGGCTGTACTGGCCGTAGTTCAGCTCGGGGAGGCGGTCCTCGGCGAACGCGGGGTGGGCGATGACGTTGATCTCCACCTCCTGGGTGATCCCGCCGCCGCCCGGGTACTGCGCGAAGTAGAGCTGGTAGTTCAGCGAGACGCAGGCCATGCCGTCGAACAGGGCGACGGCCAGGCCCGGGTGGCGCTTGGCGAGCAGGTCGCGGCACGGGCCCGGGGCGACCAGGTAGTCCACCCCGATGTTGTGCAGCGCGCCGTAGTGGAACGGCAGGTGGTAGGGCTCGGGGACGGGCGGGAGCGGGAGTGCGGTCATCGGGACTCCGTCGGTCGTCGGGCGGGCACGGGCAGGTCTACCGGCGCGGCAGGTGCGGCAGGCACCGCAGGCGCCACCGGCGCGGCTGGTTCGGCTATCGTCACCGGTCCGTGCAGCGCCAGCAGGTCGCGGTGGATCCGGTCGGCGCTGCGCAGCGCGAGCGCCGCCATGGTGAGCGAGGGGTTGGAGGTGCCGAGCGAGGGCATCGATCCGCAGCCGACGGCGTAGAGGTTGGGGTGGTCCCAGCAGCGCTGCCACTGGTCGACGACGGAGTCGGTCGGCGAGTCGCCCATGAGGTGCGTGCCGCCGGCGTGGCCCGCCCCCCGGTAGGCGTACGGGCGGCCCTCGTGTTCGAGCCGGCCGGGCCAGCGCGGCCCGGCCTCGTAACGGGTGTGGTCCTCGGCGCCGAGCAGCGCGAACAGCTGGTCGGAGACGGCGCGGGCCGAAGCCATGCCGCGCCGCACGTACGGCGAGAGGTCGTAGTGCAGGGCGGGGCGCGGCAGCCCCAGCCGGTCCCGGCGGTCCGGGTCGAGGGTGACGCGGTTGGCCGGGTCGGCGGGCTGCTCCAGCTCGAACTGGAGGGTGAACTGCCGGCCGAGCCGGTCGCCCAGCCGCTCCCTCAGCTCCTTCCCGCGCACTCCGGCGGCCAGCAGTTCGGCCAGCTCGACCTGCGGCGGGCCGGCGGCCCAGGACCAGCCCCAGTTGCCGATCTCGACCCGGAACGGCGCGCGGCGGGTGCGGCCGCCCCCGAAGCGGAACGCCTCCAGCCCGCTGGTCGACCCCGGGCCACGGTAGGGGCCGACGGGGTCCGGCATGAGCCCCCAGGTGAGCAGGGCCGGGTGGTCCATCAGGTTCCGGCCGACCTGGTCGCTGCGGTTCGCCAGGCCGGAGAGGAGCAGCAGCCGGGCGTTCTCGATCGCGTGGGCGGCGAGGACGACCAGGTCGGCCTCGACCCGGTGGGTGGCTCCCCCGGAGAGGTAGTCGACCCCGGTGATCCGGCCGGTGCCGTCGGCGAGTACGCGGGCGGCCACGGCGTCGGTCCGCAGTTCGACGGTCGGTGCCCAGCGGGCCTGGGTGCGCAGCGGCGTGTACTTGGCGCCGCTCGGGCAGATCGGGACGCAGCTGGCGCTGCCCGCGCAGGGCGTGCCCGGTTCGTGCGGCGCGTCCCCGGCACGACGGTTCGGCAGGCCGTGGCGGGCGTGCGGGGTGGGGACGACGGCGAGGCTCGCCGCCTCGGGGGCGGCGGGGTCGCGGACGGTGCGGCCGTCCAGCGCGCGGGCCAGCCGCCGGTCGAGGTAGCTGGCGGGGATGGCGCGGGTCGGGAAGGCGTAGCCGTCCGGGATGGGCAGGCCGACGGCCTCGCGCTGCTGGTCGGCGTCGGCGGCCACGCCCAGCTCCCGCTCGGCCAGGCGGTAGTACGGTTCGAGGTCGTGGTAGCCGATCGGCCAGTTGCGGCCGTGACCGAGGTCGCCGGTGCGGAAGTCCTCGGGGTGCATGCGCGGGGCGAGTCCGGTCCAGAGCAGCCCGGTGCCGCCGTTGACCCGCAGGTAGCCGCTGGCGTACGGCAGGGGTCCGTGCTGGACCAGGTAGCCGGTCGCGTCGAAGCCGCCGTCCGGCCGCCCGGCGAGGTCGCCCACGTCGGGGGACGGCGCGTCCTCGCTGAGCGGGTACGGGGAGGTGGGCGTCCCGCCGCCGGCCGCGCGGTAGGCCGTCGCGGTGGCGGCGGCGGGCCGCGCGGGGTGCCCGGCCTCCAGGACGAGGACGCGCCAGCCCTGCGCTCCGAGCCGCTCGGCGACCAGCGAGCCGGCGAAGCCCGCGCCGACCACGACGGCGTCCCAGCGCGCGCTCATCGGCCGCCGCCGTACTGCGGCGCCTCGGCCCAGCTGCCGTGTCCGGGCGCGGCGGTGCCGGGCGCGGCGCCCTGGAAGGTGCGCCACATCAGGCCCCGGTCGTAGGCGCGGGGCGAGGAGGGCTGTTCGCCGGGCCAGGCGCCGACGTACCAGAGGTGGACGAGGGCGTGTTCGTCGCGGACCCGGCGGGCCAGCAGGGTGCGGTGGTGCTCGTGGGCCATGCCGGTGGCGCGCAGTTCCCCCTCGTCGAAGCCGGTGAGGCCGGCGGAGATCCGGAGGAACTCGTCGAAGTCCGCGAGGGCGTCGTGCTCGGCACCGTCGTCGTCCTCACGGTCCTCGCGGTCGCGACCCGCGTGCACACGGTCCGCATGGCGACGGTCCGCGTGGTCGTCGACGTCGAAGCGGTCGGCACGTCGGTGACGGCCGTCCTGCCCGTCACGGTCCCAGAAACGGTCGTCGTGGTCGTCGATGGCTGGCAACCGGGCACCCCCACACATGAGCACTGCATGGCCGAGACATGACACAGCAGCGGCACGGCAGACCGCCGTTGCGATCATTCCTCCCGACACCGGGGCGAGAGGCTCGATGCCGGAAACTGATCGACCCTGATCGACACGAGACCATTCAAAGCGCGATTTCGATCATCCAAACCATCAGAAGTGTACGAATCAGCCGCTTCCAGCGGGGCACCCGAGGGCGCGGGCCGGCCCGGGCGACAGCGTTCCGCGCCGCACGGCGGTGTCGCCCGGGCGGCCCAGCGCAGCGCGCGAAGGCGCCGGGCGGCTGCGATCTTCGGAGCACACGGCGGTGTACCGCCGTGCCTGGTGTCGAGACCTGGAGGCCCGGATGTGGCAGGCTCCCCCCGCGCCCGCTCCCTCGGACAGCGAGTGGCTGCCGGTGCTGGACATGTCCCCGCCGGGCCCGCAGAACCGGCTCACCGTGCTGGTGCGGATCCTGTTGCTGATCCCGCAGTTCATCGTGGTCTGGGCGCTGTCGGTGGTGGCGTTCTTCGTCACCGTGATCGGCTGGTTCGGTGCGCTGTTCCTCGGCCGACTACCGGGCTTCGCCGCCGACTACCTGTCGGGGTACGTCCCCTACGAGACCCGGGTGAACGCGTACCTGCTGCTCACCCACGACCGCTACCCGCCCTTCGCGTTCCGGACCCCGGGCTACCCGGTACAGGTCGAACTGCGGCCCGGTGAGCTCAACCGGCTCGCCGTGTTCTTCCGGATCATCCTGGCCATCCCCGCGATGATCATCCAGGCCGTGCTGTACAGCGGCTGGTGGACGGTCGCCTTCATCAGCTGGCTGGTGGTCCTGATCCTCGGCCGGATGCCGCAGGCCCTGTTCGAGGCCACCGCGGCGATCCTGCGCTACCGGATGCGGTACCTGGCGTATCTGCTGATGCTCACCTCCGCCTATCCGAAGCGGCTGTTCGGCGACGAGCCGACCACCGCGCCGAGCGGGCCGGTGTCGGGGACCCACCCCCTGGTGCTGAGCAGCGGCGGGCGCGGCCTGCTGGTGGCGTTCCTCGTGATCGGCGTGCTCTCCTCGGCCGCGGGCTCGATCACGTCGACGTTCACGGACGGCGACGACGACACCAAGAGCGTCACCGGCCCCCCGGTGCCGGGCCCACTCGCACCCGGACCCGGCTCCCCCGCCGTCCACCACGCCCGACTCCTTCCCTGACCCGGCCCACGCCGCGGGCCTGAGCGCTACGACGCGCCGCTCTCCCCCAGGTACTCGGCCACGACCTTCTTCGGGACGACCATCCGCCAGGCCTCGACGACCAGTTCACGCATCTCGGCCGCGTCGACGGCGTCCGTGCGGACCTGCACCCAGTTGAACCGCTCGTCCGCCGGCTCCGGCATCAGGAACTTCTGCGGCTCGGCCGCGACCAGGGCCGCCCGCTCCTCCTTGGGGAAGGCGAAGCCCATGACCGTCTCGTCCCGCGAGAACGCCAGGTAGACGATCCCCCGGACCCGGAACTTGACCCGGTCCCTGACCAGCCCCTCCTCGGTACGCGGCAGGGACCGGGCCAGGGTGCGCACCTCTTCGACCGTGATCGCCATGCGGCGAGCCTCTCACGCCGCACTGACAGCGGCCGGGACCACACCGCCGAGACCACACGCCGGCCCAGGTGTCCGGTTCAGGCGCGGGACCGGGCCTGCTGCCAGAGCGCGGGATCCGTGAAGTGCACGTCGTAGCGGTCCTGTTCGGGGAGGAGCCGGTCGAAGGTGTCCAGCCCGGCGGCGACCCGGCCGAGATGGCGGAAGTACCCGAAGCGCTCCACCGCGGGTGACATCACCACGAGCAGGGCGACCGTCCGACCGGGCGCCGCGCCGAACGCGTGCGGCAGCCCGGGCGGGACGACCACCAGGTCGCCCACGGCGGCGACCCTGGACCGGTCACCCAGCAGGAACTCCGCGACGCCGCCGAGCACGTAGAACAGCTCGGCGGACCGCGCGTGGTAGTGCGGCCGGGCGCCGTCCGCCCCCTCCGCCAGGACGAGGCGGTTGACGCCGAACGCTCCGCCGCCCGGCGCGTCGGCACCACTGCCGCCGCCGTCGGCCAGCAGGTGGAAGGCGCTGCCCGCGGACAGGGCGACGCGCTCGGCGTCGGCCGCCCGGACGAGCAGCGGCTCGCGGATCGCTTCGGGGGTGGTGGGGTACGGGGTCGGCATCGGTACGTCCTTCGTGGGTAAGCGACTGATCGGATCCATTCGAACGCGGGAATAGCGGGCGAACCAGGAGCAGTTGGCGATGACACCGATCAGTGATCGCGATCGGTCGGGGACGCGGCGGAAGACGACGACGGACGGGGAGCATGGAACTCCGGCAACTGGCCTACGCGGTGGCGGTGGCCGACGAGGGCGGGTTCGGGCGCGCCGCCGATCGGCTGGGCATCGTGCAGTCGGCCGTCAGCCAGCAGGTCATGCGGCTGGAGCGCGAGCTGGGGGTGATCCTCTTCGACCGTTCGACCCGGCGCGTCCGGCCGACCGCCGCCGGTGAGCGCCTGCTGCCGGAGGCCCGCGCCGTCCTCGCGGCGGCCGACCGCACCCGCCGGGTGGCGGCCGAGATCGCCGCCGGGGCCGAGGGCGTACTCCGGCTCGGCGCCGTCCACGGGCCCGGCGACCGGCTCTACGACGTCCTGTCCGCGCTGTCGGACCTCGCGCCGCAGCTACGCGTCCGGCTCACCCGGGCCGCCCCGCCGGAACGGCTCGCCCAAGTCCGCTCGGGCACGCTGGACGCCGCCTTCGTACGCGGCCCGGCCGCCGTCCCCGGGCTGGAGCTGCTCCCGCTCTGGAGCGACCCGCTGTACGCCGCCCTGCCGGCCGGCCACCCGGCGGCCGCACTCGATCCGCTCCGCCCGGCCGACCTGCGCGACCTGCCGCTGCGCCTGGCCCCCCGCGCGCGGAACCCGCCCTTCCACGACCTGATCACCGCCGCCTGGCAGGCGGCCGACCTCGGCACACCGGTCACCGGGCCGCCGTTCACCACGCTGCGCGAGACGCTCACCGAGATCGCCGACGACGCGCCCTCGTGGACGGTCCTCTACCGGGTGTCCGACCTGCCCCCGGTCCCCCGGATCGCCTACCGCCCACTCGCGGGCCTCACCGTCACCACGTCACTCGCGGTGCGCAGCGGCCCGCCTCCCCCGGCACTGCGCCGGCTCCTTGAGGCGGTCCACCGCAGTTCGGCCCCGACGAAGCCGTCACCCGCCACGGGGACCGGCCGTTAGGCGAACCCGGACAGGTCCGCCAGCACCACGGCCACCAGCTCGCGGCGACTGCGCACACCGAACTTGTCGAAGACGGCGGTCAGGTGCTCCTGCACGGTGTTGGCGGAGATGTGGAGTTCGTCGACCAGCTGGCGGGTGGACCGCCCCCGGATGACCAGGGCGGCGACCCGGGTCTGGGCGTCGGTGAGTCCGTGGGCGCTGAGCAGGACCGCGCCGAGTTCCGCCGGTCGGGCCGGTTCCACCACCACGCCGATCTGCGCGCCCAGGCGACTGGTGTGCAGGGCGAGCCACCGGCCGGAGCGCCCTCGGACGCGGACGGTCGAGGGCACCGGCCCGGCGGCGGCCGCGAGCACGCTGACCGGGAGCAGACCCGCGTCCTGCCGGTCGCCGTCGGGGAAGTCGGTCAGCCACTGCTCGGCCTCGGGGCTCATGGACACCGTCCTGAACGCGGAGTCGAGCAGGATGAGGCCCACCCCGTCCGGGCCGGTGGTGGCGTTCGGAGGTGGTAGCGCGGTCACCGCCGTGCGCAGACCGGCCGCCAGAACCGGAGCGACGCGTCGGACCAGGGCGATCTCCTCATCGGTGAAGCCCGGGGAGGATGCCTCCCGGTGCAGGCAGAGCACTCCCCAGCAGCGGTGCCCGGTGACCAGAGCGGCGCGCAGTTCGTCGCCGAGCCCCAGCGGGGCCATGATCTCCCGGTAGCGGGCGCTGTCCGTCCGGCTGCCCTCGGTGGCCCGGTCCAGCGACCCGACCGGATCCGCCGCCCCGGCGAGGCCCGCGAACTTGTTGACGTCCGCCTGCCCGAACTCGTTGTCGAGGAACAGCGCCGTCGCGGGGCCGAGCGGGTCCTCGGCGGTCGCCGAGGTGAACAGCAGCGTCACCGGATCGACGGTCGCGGAGAAGGCCGCCTCCGCCGGCACCACCCGGCGCAGACGGCCGACGATCTCCGTGCCCAGCGCGGCGGTGTCCAGCCCGCTGCGGCACCGTCGCTCGATGTCGGCGAGCCGGCGTTCCACGACCGCGCCTGCCGCCACGTACATCAGCGTACGCCGCCCGACTACCCCGGGCCCGGGACGAGCCCGAGCTGGCGCAGCAGCCCCAGCTCGTCGAGCCGGCCCCAGCGCTCGACGATGCGGCCCTCCCGGAGCCGGAAGATGTTGATCCCCCGCAGCGTGACGGTACGGCCGGTGGGCGGCGCGCCGAAGATCTCGCCACGCTGGGTGCCACTGGCGCTGAAGTGCTCCACGACCATGTCACCCTCGGCGACGAGGAAGTCGGGCATGGCGTGCCAGTCGGGGAACGCGCCGCGGAACAGCACGGCGGCCGCGCGCATGCCCTCACGGCTGGTGTCGGTGCCGACCGGCGGGTCGTGGTTGAGGAAGTCCTCGGCGAGGTACTCGTCGACCGCCGCGAGGTCGCCCTGGGTGAACAGTGCGTCGATGAAGGCACGCACGATCTCCCGGTTGTCTGTGGTTCGGGTCTGCTCGATGGTGTCCATAGCCACAGTCTTGGACGCCGCCCGGGCCCCCGGTACCCCAAGAACCTGGGGTTTCGCCCCCGACCGGGATGCGGGCCGGGCTCAGACGCTACCGAACTCGCCGGACCGGACACCGGCGACGAACGAGTGCCAGGCATCGGCGGCGAAGAGGAGCGCGGGGCCGTCGGGGTCCTTGGAGTCCCGGACAGGGACGGTGCCGGGGAGGCTCGTGGAGACCTCCAAACACTGACCACCATTGTCGGAGTAGGACGACTTCACCCAGGAAGCACCGGACAGGGCAGAGGTCATGGGGCCAACTCCCTTCCGTCAGACCGCACCGAAGTCACCGGCTCGAACGGCGGAGACGAAGGACAGCCAGGCATCGGCGAGGAATCGGCGAGGAAGACGAGCGCGGGGCCCTCGGGATCCTTGGAGTCACGCACCGGAACAGACCCGGGGAAGTCCGCCGAGACTTCCAGGCACTCACCCCCGTTGTTGCTGTAGGTGCTCTTGCGCCACCTGACGCCGGTGAGATCAACAGCCATGACTCTCGCGTCCCTTCGTCCATCGGACACGCTCAACATACCCACCTCGACGGGCTACAGACACCCCACGGAACGGGCCCCGACCGGGATACGGTCGGGGCCCTCACGCACAGGTCAGTCTCAGACAGCGCCGAACTCACCCGTCCGAACGCCAGCAATGAACGACTGCCAGGCATCGGCGGGGAACACAAGTGCAGGGCCCTCGGGATCCTTGGAGTCACGGACGGGGGCCAAGCCGGGGTAGTCAGGCGAGATCTCGACACAGTTGCCACCGTTACCACTGTGTCGCGACTTCACCCATCGGGCGCCGGTCAGGTTGATGGGCGTCATTCAAGGTCCTTCCGAACAGCGCGGATCATGTCGAGCGAAGCAGCTGTGGACAGCGACTCCACTTGCAACTGATCGTAGTCCTCTTCCCAAGCTGCGATAGTCGTGCGGCCCCGCTCCAGGTACCCCCGAAGTTGGGACTCTGCATAGCCGACCACTGATCGATCCGGCAGTGTAAGCAATACCACGGGCAGCATGAAGGGACGCTGCTCCGCAAGGCCGAAGGGCGCGACCTGAATGGTGATGTTCGGTCGACCGGCCAGCGTCTCAAGGTGATCGAGTTGGGCGCACATGACCGTACGTCCGCCGACCGGCCGCAGAAGGCAGCTCTGATCGAGCACGGCATGGATGGTCGGCGGCGCCTGCTGGTCAAGCAAGCGTTGACGCTGAACCAGGAACGCCACACGTTCGTCGGCCTGCTCCTGGCTGATGCTGCCACGACGGACACTTGCGGCTTCAAGTGCTGTGGCATAGACGGGTGTTTGGAGCAGCCCAGGGATCACGCCCAACTCGAAGGTACGCAGGCGCCGACATCTGGCTTCGGCTTCCGCGAACTCGGCGAATCCCTCAAGCAAGCTGGCTCGCGAGTAGCGCCTCCACAGCTCATAGAAGGTACCTCCGGTCTCGAACACATCGTCAGCCCTAACCGCAAAGTTATGGGTTACGGGCTTCTTCGCTCGTTCGACGTACGAGACCATGGCGTTCGAGAAGCCCATCCGCCGTCCCAATTCGGTCTGCGACCATCGCATGGCCCGCCTTGACCTGCGAAGTTCTGCGCCGAAGCGGGCGAGTGGAGACAAGGTCGGGTCAGAATCACCGTGCTGCATGGGCATTGCCACCTCTAACCGGACGGAAGAGTCAAGGGTTAGACCCTGGCAATCGTAGAGCCACTCGGGCCACCATGGCTACACCCCGCAACAACTCGGGGACTCACAGCAACCAATGGAGCCCGCATGCCCAGCCGCCCCCGCACGCCCGCGTACCAGCCCCGGATCGGCGAAGTCGTCCGCGACCGGGCTCACCGCTCCCCCGACGGGCAGCCCGCCGAAGGCGTCTACATGGACACCCTCGGCGGCACCGCCTACCTGCGGCCCGAAGCCGGCGGCTGCGAGTGGACCACCCGGCCCGAGGACCTCCAGCGGCTCGACCAGCCCCGCCACATCCCCGTCCAGCACCCGAGCCCGCCCCGCGCGAACAGCGCGGCGTGAGCCCGGCGTCCAGGCTCCTCGCGGTCACCCTCACGATCCCCGCGCTCAGCGCCGGAGCTGCCGCCCTCGCCTGCCGGCCGATCCGCGACGGGCCGCTCACACCCCGACTCCTCGTCTTCGGCCTCATCCTCACCACCGGCGTCGTCGCCGGACTCCCCACCGCCTACACCTGGCGACTCCAACCCCCTCCACCCCAGGAGCAAGCCGTGCTCTACCCCCTGCCCGACATCCTCACCAACCCGCCCCGCCGACGCCTCGGCCACCAGACCCTC